>DATENQ010000442.1:0-8365 GCA_035275005.1 Pyrinomonadaceae bacterium
CAAAGATTTTTTTGTGCCTTATGTGCCTTTTTGTGGCAAACCAGTTTACGAATAACCGTGGGATTCGTTCAACTTACGGAAATGGTAGGCCATTGCGGCATGGCGCAGTAACTCGGTCATGCGATCGTGATGTTCGTGCGCGGCTTTCAGGAAGAAACGCCAGAACTCGCGCCGCTCTGCATCGAGCACGCCGAGCGTGAACGCGATGCGCACAAATGCCTTCACTGCTTTGAAGCCGTGATACTGGTGTGCTTCAGGAACGTCCTGCGGCACGCGCTTCAACGACTCGAGCGCGCGGCGATAGTATTCGCTTGGCTTGTAAATCGTGCACATGATTGTTTGATAGCCGTTGACGAGTTTCTCGACGTCCATCTTGGGAATGAAGTTGACTGTGGCGATCGTGTTGTTGCCGGTGGCGTCGGCGCCGAGCAGTCGTCCTTCTTTTTCGAGTCTCTTCCAGAGTTGCGTGTCGGGAAGTGCATTCAGCATTCCCACCATCGCCATCGGAATCGCGCTTTCGCGGATGAACTCGATCTGTCGTTCGAAGATATCTTCGGGATCGTTATCGAAGCCGACGATGAACCCGGCCATCACTTCCATTCCCCGGCTCTGAATCCTCCGCACGGAGTCGAGCAGGTTGCCGCGGTTCTGTGATTTCTGCGCTTCTTTAAGACTCTCCTCGACAGGAGTCTCGATACCGAGAAACACGCGGCGGAAACCGGCATCTTTCATCGAGACTAATAGATCATCATCGTCCGCGAGATTCACACTGGCTTCAGTCAACAATGAAAACGGATACCCGTTTTTCTTTTGCCACTCGATCAGATCAGGCAGCAGCAGCCTGACGTTCTTTTTGTTGCCGATGAAGTTGTCGTCGACAATGAAGAGTGGTCCGCGCCAACCGAGTTGTTTCAAGGCGTCAAACTCGGCGAGTATTTGTTGGTTGCTCTTGGTGCGCGGCACGCGCCCGTAGATCTCGATGATGTCGCAGAACTCGCACGAGAAAGGACAACCGCGCGAGTACTGCACTGACATGTTGCTGTATCTCTTGAGATTGATGAGTCCAAAATCCGGCACTGGCGTGATGGCTAACGGCGGACGTTCGGGGGCTTTGTAGACGCGTTTGGCTTCCCCGCGTTCGAGATCGGCGAAGAATTGCGGCAGCGTGGTTTCAGCCTCACCCTGAAAGATGTGATCGGCGTAAGGGAGTTCTTCGATCGTGCTGGTGACGTATGGTCCACCGAGCACAATCAACTTCCCGCGTTGCTTACCGCGTTGAACAACCTCGTGCAGCGATTTCTTCTGAGCCAACATCCCCGTGATGAAGATCATGTCGGCCCAGTCGATATGCGAATCCTTCAGTTGCTCGACTTCCAGATCGATCAGGCGCCGCTCGCAGTCGCGCGGCAACAGGCTGGAAACAGTTAAAAGACCCAGCGGAGGAAATACGGAGCGCTTGCCTTCGAACGGCAGCGCATGTCGAAAACTCCAGTACGTCTCAGGAAACTTTGGATTAACTAGTAAGACCCTCATTGCGTCCTTCCTCCCACATTTGGGCGCACACTACTATTGGTATAAGCGATGTTAGACTGCTGAGCCAATGGGGGCGAGTAATAATTGTGTAAGAGTACGGGAATCGTGAGCCCGCGCGCAATTCTCCGCGGCCCTCTGCGTATCTCTGCGCATCTCCGCGTTAGAAACTATTTTCGACGCAGAGGGCCGCAGAGATACGCAGAGGGCCGCGGAGAACTGTGTCCTGGAGTAGAGGTTGTGCTATAACTTCCGCCTAACTCGCCCGAGCTTACGAAAGGTACAACCGCATCATGAAGACCCAACTTTCACGCACTCTTGCCACCCTCTTGATCGTCCTGTTTTCTCTTTCACCTGCATGGGCCACCTGCGGTGGCGGCGGCGGTGGCGGAACGGGCGGAGTTGGCGGCGGCGCCAGAGGCGAAGGACCTGCGCCCGCTGTTTACAAAGTGCCGTGGAAGATGTGGGAAGCGAGAGCCACACCGAACAAAGGTTTGGTCTTGTACTGGTTTCCAGCCAGTAATGATGAACTAAAGAAGTCAAGTCTCTGGGCGTCAAGAATTCTCACGCTCTACTCCGCGCAATGCGTCTCGATGACGGTGGCTGATGCAAGGACACCGGAAATGAAGACGATCGTCGGCGAGTCCGCGGTGCCCGTTGCAGTGTTGACCAATGCTGACGGATCTCCCATTAACAAGGTCGAAGGTACCGGCGGCAAGCTCAAGGTCGAACAGGTGGAGAAACTCGTCGACGCTGAAATGAAGCAGCGCGAGACAAATCTCGACACACAGTTGAAGAGCGGCAAAGAGAAAGCGAAAGCCGGCGACAAAGACGGTGCGATCGCCGCGCTGAAACCGGTTGCCGAAGAGAAGTGCCTGTTCCCGAAGAAGGCGAAAGATGCATCGAAGGAATTGAAGAAACTGGGCGTCGAGGAAGTCGGCAGCATCCCCGCGGCGGCGCCGATTCTCGATCGCGTGCAGGGCGCCAAAGTCGAAGCCGTGATGCGCAATGGACTGCGCGCAGAGATCGCTGAACGATACGTCGCTGCTCAAAGGTTCTACGAGAGAGCACACCAAATGGATCCCGCGGATCCGACGCCGCTTCGTTACTTAGGCGAACTTTATCGACACCACACCGGCGAGTGGGACAAAGCAAGGGAAACCTTCAATACGATTCTTAACATGCCCTCCGATGCGATCGCGCGCGCGGTCGCGCTTCACGGTCTCGGCAAGATGACGATCCACGATGGCGAGTTTAAGAAGGGGCTGTCGCTGATGGAACAATCCGTTGGCGAGTATCCCCTCGCGCTGGCTTATCGCAATCTCGCGGTCTACTGGAACTCGGAAGGCGACTTGGTACAGGGCAATGCTTACACGCAGAAGGCACTAGCTCTCGATCCGAAGGATCCTTACAACCTCGTGTTCGCCGCAGTCTTCATGGCCGCTACCGGCCATGGCGATGAAGCGTTAAAGATTGCACGCGAGAATCGCAGTCTGCTACCCGCGTCGTACAACCTTGCCGCAATTTATGCGCAGACTGGCCACCGTCGCGAAGCGCTCGCCCTCTTGCAACGTCACTTCTTCCGTTACGAGCGTTACCAGGCTGTCCGTGCCAAGGAGATGATGGAAGCGCGTGTCGATGCGGTGTTTGATTCGCTGCGCCAGGATTCAGCGTTCCTCGCATTAACGAGCGGCGCCGATGGCAAGCTCCAGATGCCAATGCGAAACATGACGGGGACAACGAATCGCGACTGATGAGCTCGGCCCCGAGTTATCGCATCTGGCAAGTAATTGTAGCCTCGGCAGTCGGTACCATGATCGAATGGTACGACTTCTATATCTTCGGCACCCTTGCGGTCACGATCGCGCCGTTGTTCTATCCGAAAGGTAACGACACACTTGCGCTGATCGCTTACCTCTCGACCTTTGCCGTTGGCTTTGTTGTCCGTCCTTTCGGCGCGCTCTTCTTCGGACGCATCGGCGATCTCGTCGGACGAAAGTACGCGTTTCTGGTGACGCTGCTCGTGATGGGCGGCGCCACCGCCGCGATCGGTTTCCTTCCAACCTACGCAACCATCGGCATCGCAGCGCCGATAATCCTCTTGTTGATTCGTATCCTTCAGGGACTCGCGCTCGGCGGTGAGTATGGCGGCGCTGCGGTTTACGTCGCCGAGCACGTGCCGGACGAAAAACGAGGGTTCTACACCAGTTTTATTCAAATCACTGCGACGCTCGGTCTCTTTATTTCTCTGCTGGTCAGCATTGTGGTGAAGAACTCGATGTCGGCGGCAGCCTTCAATAGCTGGGGCTGGCGCTTGCCGTTCATCCTTTCGATCTTTCTCGTCGGCATCTCTCTTTACATTCGCCTGCGCATGAAAGAGTCTCCGATTTTCAGTCAGATTAAAAGCGCGGGCATGACGTCAAGCCGCCCCCTCGTCGAGGCATTCACGCATTGGGACAATTTGAAACGCGTTCTGATTTCGCTTTTTGGAGCTACAGCCGGTCAGGGCGTGGTTTGGTACACCGGTCAGTTTTATGCGCTCTTTTATTTGTCGACGGTGTTGAAAGTGAATGATCGTTCCGCGCAATACATCGTCGCGATTGCGCTGCTGCTGGCGATGCCGCTGTTTGTATTTATGGGCGCGCTATCAGATCGCATCGGGCGCAAGTGGATCATGATGTTGGGTTGTTTACTAGCCGCGGTTTCTTACTTCCCCATCTATCAGGCGATGCAACGTGCGGTAGGTTCGAACGTTGTCACGGCAACGTCCCAGAGGGATCCTGTCACCAATGCTATTCGTCTCATCCCGCAAACCGATGTCAACGGCAAGCTCGAGGCAGCGAAAGAGGTGCTGCCTTACGTCGACATCTCAACGCTGATCAGTTCACCGATCGCATGGAAGCTGATCCTGCTCGTCTTTATTCAGGTGTTCTTTGTGACAATGGTCTACGGACCAATCGCGGCTTACCTGGTGGAGGCATTTCCGGCAAGGATTCGCTACACATCGCTGTCCCTGCCTTATCACATCGGCAACGGCGTATTTGGTGGACTGCTTCCCGTGATCGGCCTATGGGTCGTCGAACGAACCGGCAACATCTACGCCGGACTCTACTATCCAATCATCATCGCGTCGCTGACCTTTATTGTAGGCTCGCTGCTATTGAGAGAGACGAAAAACACGCTGATCTGGGATGAAGTTAGCCACAGATAAACACGGATCACTTGTCGCGATAAACTACGCCGTTCTTCATCACGAACACGACTTTCTGAAGGTTGTCGATATCTTTGAGTGGATCACCTGAGACGGCCACGATGTCAGCCCATTTGCCGGTTGTTAAAGAACCCAGGTGTTTATCCCAACCCAACAAACGCGCGCCACTCATCGTACCGGCGACGATGGCGTCCATGTTGCTCATGCCGCCCCATTCGACCATCAACTCAAACTCGTGCGCGTTTGTTCCATGAGGCACGACGCCGGCGTCAGTTCCCAACGCAATCTGAACTTTATTGGCTACAGCGAGCTTGATCGCATTACGAACTGCCGCCGCCGCAGCCAACGCCTTTTCAGCACGCAAGCCTTTCAACACTCCGGTCTTTGCTGCCCGCTCGACACCTTCAGCCGCTGATAATGTTGGCACTAAAAACGTTCCGTGCTCTCGCATGAGCCGCGCGCCTTCTGCATCGAGAAACGAACCGTGCTCGATTGAAGAGACGCCGGCGCGCACTGCTATCTTGATGCCTTCAGTGCCGTGAGCATGTGCAGCTACTTTCCGCTCCAGTTTGTTCGCTTCGTCGACCATCGCCTTCAGTTCTTCAAACGTATACTGAGTCGCACCGACAGCATCGCCTTCCGACAACACTCCGCCAGTCGCGCACGTCTTGATCACGTCGGCGCCATATTTAATCTGATAGCGAACCGCCGCACGAATCTGATCCGGACCATCGGCGACGCCTTCCTCGATTCCCGGATCAAACAGTCCCGGGCGAAAACCATTTTCATCGCAGTGTCCGCCGCGAATGCCGAGTGCGTGACCCGCGGTCATGATGCGGGGTCCGGGCGTCCAACCCTCGTTGATGGCCTGGCGTAACGCCATGTCGTCAAACCGCCCGGAGGCGCCGACGTTGCGCACACTCGTAAAGCCGGCCATCAAGGTGGCGCGCGCATGCTGCACACTGAGAATCGCCGCGAACGATTCGAAGTCTCTAACCGGCGCATTTTCACCCGCAGGATCTCCGAGCACACGGCCAATCAAGTGCGTGTGCGCATCGATGAATCCGGGCATCAGTGTGACGTCGCCGAGATCGATCAACTTCGCGTTCGCGGGAACGCGTACTGTGCTCGCGGCGCCGACAGCGGTGATCGTGTTGTCCGTGACGACTACGACGGCGTTGTTAATCGGTGCCGCTCCTGTTCCATCGATCAGGCGAGCCGCCTTTAGCACGACTATGCCTTTACCGATCGGGGCTTCAGGAGTGATGCGTGTTTGCGACAGAACCGCGGCGCCCATTAAATGGACCAGACACAATGCGACGGCGAGTAGTTTGAAGTGTTTCAAGTGTTGTTCCTCTGGTGGCTCAGCATGAGATCGGAATACTCGTTCCAAAGGCACCATTCACATAAGCGAGAAATCCCTGAGCGGAAATAGTATCAAGCCGGTAATCAACGTTCGTTGAACGGCACACGGAGTCGCCGCTAATGGTAATGGAGACGATTAGTTGCTGACCATTGACGGTTAGAAAGTTTGGGCCACCGGAGTCTCCAAAACACGTGCCGCCATTTCCGGTCGAAGGATTTTGAGATAGACGGAGATAGCCTCCGTTCAGCGAGTTGAAGCTTGAGAAAGAGAACATCCGCGGGACAGGATTCACATCCTGGAAGAACGGGACGCCGCCTCCTACTACTCGATTCTGTAGCCCGTAGCCGGCATTGGTGAACGACGCCGTTTTCAATCCGTTCTTTGCAACGAGCTGGTCCAGCAGTCCGCAAGCGGGCAGTGTGGCAGGCGTCACGCCGCGCACATTCCGCTCCAGGATCAGCACGCCAATATCCTCGGAATCACTTTGGCTCTGGTTGTAATTAGGATTACTTACGACGTGAGCGACCCGCAGCAGTTGTGTTTTATTACTTGTGAGTGGGCCAAAAGGTATCGATTGATCCAAACTGACGTAAGCGACATCGCCTTCCGGCGCCAAATCCTGCGTGTAGAAAAGCGTGCAGTGAGCCGCTGTCAGAAACACGTTGGGCGCAATCAGCGATCCCGAGCAGATCGGAAAATTTTCTCCATTGCTCGACCTGACAATGAATGCGCCGGTATTGCGGAATGTGTTGCTCGAATCCACGAAGCCGTAAGTGATGGCGGAAGTTTTAGGTGGGAGCAACAGCGAGCCGCAGACAAGAGTAAGCGTGAGTGCAAAGAAACAGATCAATCGTTTCATTTTGGAGGCCTCCTTGAAATCTTGAATGAAGCTGATGGGATAGCCGGGACGGAGATTCTACATCTTAGTTGCCTAACCTTAAAGCGTTACGGTACGCTCACGGCGCTCATATGCAGATAAATCGCCGACATTTCAACTACGGACTCGTCGTTAGTTTGGCAGCCCTGCCCTTGCGATCGTTTCTTCCACAAGCCGCACTGCGCGCCAACGGCAAGCGGATCATGGACCACATCCTCGCGCTGGCGGAGTTTGGCAAGAATCCGCAAGGCGGCGTCAGTCGCGTCGCGTACAGCGAGGCGGACAAACAGGGGCGCGAATATGTTCTGGGTCTCATGCGTGCCGCGAAGCTGGACGTCACCATCGATGCGGCCGGAAACCTGATTGGCCGCCGCGCCGGAAGCGCTACTGGTCTCGCTCCGTTACTGATCGGTTCGCACGTCGACAGTGTTCCTGAAGGCGGAAACTACGACGGCGTGGTTGGATCGATCGGCGCAATCGAAGTCGCACACACGCTCGCCGAGAATAACGTCACGACGCGACACCCGCTTGAAGTCGTCATTTTTCAGAACGAAGAAGGCGGGCTGATTGGCAGTCGTGCAATGGACGGCGAACTGACGGAAAAAGAACTAGATCTGGTGAGTCGTAGCGGTAAGACAATTCGCGACGGGATTAAGTTCATCGGCGGCGATCCTTCGAAGCTCGCTGAGGTTCGCCGGAAGAAAGGTGATATTGCTGGTTATCTCGAGTTGCACATCGAACAGGGTGGCACGCTCGACGCAGAAAAGATCAATATCGGCATTGTCGAAGGTATTGTGGGTATCAACTGGTGGGACGTGACGATCGAAGGCTTTGCCAATCACGCCGGCACTACCGCGATGAATAATCGTCAGGATGCGCTACTGGCGGCGGCGAAGTTTATCGAAGCGGTGAATCGGATCGTAACGAGTGTTCCCGGTAGACAAGTCGGAACCGTTGGCCGGATCAACGCGCTGCCGGGCGCGCCGAACGTCATTCCCGGGAAAGTAGTGCTGAGCCTGGAACTGCGCGATCTCGATGCCGCAAAGATCAATATGCTGTTTGAAAAGATTCAGGCCGAAGCACAAAAGATCGCCGCGGATAACAAGACTAAGTTCGACTTCAAAGAAATCAACGTCAACATTCCAGCGCCTACGGATCCCAAGATTCGATCGCTAATCTCCGAAGCCGCTCGCGAACTCGGTCTGACGACCAAATCCTTGCCTTCTGGCGCCGGTCATGACGCGCAGGACATGGCGCGGCTTGGTCCAGTCGGCATGATCTTCGTCCCCAGCATCGCGGGCATCAGCCACTCGCCGCGCGAATTCTCGCGCCCGGAAGACATCGCGAACGGCGCGAACGTCTTGCTTCATACGTTGCTCAA
>DATENQ010000443.1:0-5195 GCA_035275005.1 Pyrinomonadaceae bacterium
GACTTGTTCTATTCTTCATTTTTTGTGCCTTTTGTGCCTTTTTGTGGCTTGTACCTTTTTGCGCTTTTTTGTGGCATAGTTGACCGTTCATTATGTACATCGTTGGTTTAACCACACTCGGCGACTCGGCCGCAACAATCATAAAGGACGGTGAAATCGTAGCTGCGGCTGAGGAGGAGCGCTTCTCCAGACGCAAGCACCATAGCGGGTTTCCATACCAGGCGATGCGGTACTGCCTCGACGAAGCAGGCGTCGGCATCGCCGACGTAGCGCACATCGGTCTGTATTGGAAGCCCTGGGTGTTGCGTCACAAGGCCATGCAGGCTCTGAAGTCGGCCGTCATCTCGCGCGACATGTTCAAGGCGCGCGTCGATCGCGGCGTTGCCCAGGTTGGCGAGAGCTACCTCGGCATGTTGCGGCACCCGCGCCGGATTCGAGATCACTTCGGCAACAGCGATTTCAAGTTTCACTTTCTCGAACATCACCAGTGTCACGCGGCCAGCGCCTTCTTCGTCTCGGGTTTCGATCAGGCAGCGATCATGACGTGGGACGGAACCGGCGAAGACACCACGACCCTTTTCTCACGAGGCGACGATCGAAAGATCCGCACGCTGAAAAGAATCAAGCTGCCGCATTCACTCGGACAGTTCTATTCCGCAGTCACCAACTATCTTGGCTTTGACATGTTCGAGGGTGACGAGTGGAAAGTGATGGGTCTCGCCGCTTACGGTAAACCTGAATACTACGACTTCTTTGCCAAACGCGTACTTTCAGTTAACGGCAATCACGACTTCAAGCTGGACATTCGCGTGTTAGATCACCATCTCGCAAAGTACTACCAGTTCAGCGAGGCACTAATTAACGGGATCGGCCCGTCGCGAGCCAAAGGCGAAGAGCTCACCGAGAAACACTGGAACGTCGCGGCAAGCGCACAGAAAGTTTTGGAAGACACGGCGCTCCACCTGCTCTCGGGACTCTACGAACAAACCGGCTCCGAGAACCTTTGCATGGCCGGCGGTGTCGCGTTCAATTCCGTGATGAACGGACGCATCATGACCGAGACGCCGTTCAAAAATTTCTTTATTCAGCCCGCCGCGGGTGATGCGGGCTGCTCGCTCGGCGCGGCGCTACTCGTCTGGCACAGTCGTCTACAACAGCCGCGCAGGTTCCGCATGGAGCATGCTTATTACGGTCCGGGCTTCAGCTCAGAAGACTGTGCCGCAGCTTTGCGCGCCGCGGGATTAAAATTCGAAACGCTGCCTGACGAACAACTGCTGCCGCGCGTTGCCGAATTATTAGCGGGCGGCGCGATCATAGGCTGGTTCCAGGGACGTATGGAGTTTGGCCCGCGCGCGCTCGGTAACCGCAGCTTTCTCGCCGACCCGCGCCGCTCAGACATGCGCGAGTTGCTGAACAAGAAAGTGAAGCTGCGCGAATGGTTCCGGCCGCTCGCGCCGTCGATGCTGAAAGAAGCTGCCGACGATCTGTTTGGCCATCCGCATTACGATCCGTTCATGATCACGGTGCTGAACGTGCTCGAGGAAAAGCGCGCCGGCATACCCGCGGTGGTTCACGTTGACGGCACCGCGCGTCCGCAAACAGTCAGCCGTCACGTCAATCCACGTTACTGGGGATTGATTAGCGAATTCGAAAAATTAACTGGGGTGCCGCTGCTGCTCAATACTTCATTCAACGTGCAGGAGCCAATCGTTCTTTCGCCGCAGGACGCAATCAACACCTTTACGCGCGCGAGTTTCGACGCGCTGGTGCTGGAAAACAATCTCGTCGTGCGACAACCGCAGTAAATGAAGATTCTCTTACTAATCTCGTATCTGATCGTTTGCTCCGTAATCATCCTGGCGGTGCCTGCGATAGTTTCAGAATTTCCCGATTACGCAAACTACTCGGTCTTCGACGCAAGTCAGGCGGTGTTGGTCTGTCTGGTCCTCGCCAGCGTTGCCGGCTATTTCGTCTACCAGGACAAGGAGCAAGGCGCTTTCCTGCTGCAACTCTTTGGGTGGGCCTTGCTGCTAAGAATGCTCGTGGCCACGGGCATCTTCATGTTCAACGTGCAGGAATTTTTCGGCGGCGATGCGCTTACTTACGACTTCTTCGGCCACGCACAAATGAAAGCATGGCAAGGAGACTCTTATTACAAAGTCATCGCCGATCGATTTATGTCCGGGCAGGCATCCGCGTGGGGCATGGTCAACATCATCGCGGTGGTCTATTCGATCATCGGACGCAACACGCTGGCGATACAGTTTGTCAACTCAGTTATCGGCGCAGCCACGGCCGTTCTGGTCTTTTATTGCGCGCATCACGTTTATAAGAACATACGTGTTGCGCGAATCGCTGCTATTTTTGTCGCGTTTTACCCGTCTCTTGTTCTTTGGTCGGCGCAGGGGTTGAAGGATGCCCCGATAGTTTTCTTCCTTGCCCTCGCCATACTTGCGAGCCTGCGCCTCAACGAAAAACTGTCGTTGAAGCACGGAGCGATACTGATCGTGGCGCTGTTTTCAATTCTCAGTTTACGGTTTTACGTCTTCTACATGATCACCGCGGCAATTGCGGGCGGATTTATACTCGGGTTCCAGAAGTTCACGCCCACAAACTTCGCGCGGCAGTTTGTCGTCATACTGGTGGTAGGCGTGTCACTTACCTATCTCGGCGTGACTCGTTACGCGACCCAGCAATTCGATCGTTTCGGCAGTTTGGAAACACTGCAAAGAAGCCGTCTTGACTTGTCACGCGCGGGTTCCGGTTTCGGGCAGGAAGTGGACGTGTCGACAACGCAGGGCGCGCTCTCGACCATTCCCATAGGCCTGGTCTATCTCCTGTTCGCGCCTTTCCCCTGGCAGCTCGCTTCACTGCGGCAGAGCATCACGTTTCCGGAGATGATCATCTGGTGGTGCTCATTTCCATTACTGGTGCTGGGCATCTGGTACTCAATTAAATATCGCTTGCGGCAGATCGCGCCGATTCTGATTTTCACTACGATGCTGTCGATCGCTTATTCGGTATTTCAGGGAAACGTCGGCACGGCATATCGCCAGCGGGCGCAGTTGCTGGTCTTTTATTTCATCTTTGTCGCAGTCGGCTTTGTGCTCGTTAAAGAGAAGCGGGAAGATCGCGAGAGGCAGAACAGTAAGATTTAGCCGCGCATTTCGCGGGTAAACGCAAATCTGACCTGCGTTTATCCGCGAAAATCTGCGGCTAAAGTAAACTTTCTAAACTATATGTGTGGAATCGTTGGCGTAGTTCGAAACGACGGAAAGCCGGTTGACGAGCAGTTGTTGACGCGGATGAACGACGCGATCCTTCATCGCGGTCCCGACGAGGATGGCTATTACGTCAACGGCCCGGTTGGACTCGCGATGCGCCGGCTCGCGATCATCGATCTGAAATGCGGCCAGCAGCCGATCCACAATCGCGATCGCAGCTCGTGGATCATCTTCAACGGCGAGATCTACAACTATCTCGAACTGCGCGAGAAGCTGGAAAAGCTCGGTCACACGTTTTACACAAACAGCGACACCGAAGCGATTGTTCATGCTTACGATCAGTTTGGCGTTGACTGTCCGAAGCACTTGCGCGGCATGTTTGCCTTCGCGATCTGGAATGAGCGAACGCAGGAGCTTTATCTCGCGCGCGATCGCGTCGGTAAGAAACCGTTGCTGTATGCGCACGTTAACGGGGATCTCATCTTCGGTTCGGAATTCAGTGCGCTGCTGCTTCATCCGGACATCAGCCGCGACATTCAACCGGAAGCGCTCGATTACTATCTCTCGTTCATGTGCATCCCGGCGCCGCTGACTGCGTACCGCTCGATTCGAAAACTCGAGCCGGGACACTGGTTGCGCTGGCGTAAGGGCGAGATCGAGATACAGCGTTACTGGCAACCCGATTTCACTAAGAAGCTCGCGATCAGCGAGGAAGAGGCCGGCGAGCGCACTGTCGAGATATTGCGTGAAGCCGTGCGCGTGCGTTTGATGTCGGAAGTGCCGCTCGGTGCTTTTCTTTCCGGCGGGATCGACTCGAGTGCTGTCGTGGCGTTGATGAGCCAGGAGTCGAGTGAGCGAGTCAAAACGTTTTCGATCGGGTTTGAAGAACAGGACTTCAGCGAGCTTCATCACGCGCGGCGCATCGCCGAGCACGTCGGAGCCGATCATCATGAGTTTATCGTTCGACCGGATGCGCTCGAAGTGTTGCCTACTTTGGTCGAACACTATGGCGAGCCTTACGCGGATTCGTCAGCCGTGCCGACCTACTACGTCGCAAAAGAGACGCGCAAGCACGTTACGGTTGCGCTCAACGGCGATGGCGGCGATGAGTCGTTTGCAGGCTATGAACGTTACATCGCGCTGGGTTTGACTGAGAAGTATCGCAAGGTGCCGTCGTTTCTGCGTGAATCCGTGATCAAGGAAGCAGTGAACTTGATCCCGGCGTCGCCAACTGGTCGCAGCAGGATCAAATCCGCGCAACGCATGCTCTCGGTAGTTTCACTGCCGAAAGTCGATCGCTACACGCGCTGGGTGAGCGTGTTCAACGAAGAGACGAAGCAACCGCTCTATTCCGATTTCTTTCGCGAACAGACGAATGGCGCTAATGCAACGGGGTTGCTGGCGGAGTGGTTCAAGCGAGCCAACGGGATTGGCGTGCTCGATGCGATGTTGTTGACTGATCAGATGACTTACCTGCCGAACGACCTGCTCGTGAAGGTCGATATCGCGACGATGGCTGTTTCGCTCGAGGCGCGTGCGCCGTTTCTCGATCATCATGTAATCGAGTTTGCGGCAAGCCTGCCGCAGAATCTCAAGTTGCGTGGATTGACGACGAAGTATCTACTGAAGAAAGTCTTGCGCAAGTTGTTGCCGAGCGAGAATCTCAACCGGCGGAAGATGGGATTTGGAGTTCCGATTGGTCACTGGTTCCGTGGCAAGATGCAGCCGTTCCTGCGCGAAGTGGTGCTGTCGGAAAAAGCTTTGCGAAGAGGTTTGTTCAAGCCGGAGACAGTCAAGCAGTTGATCGAATTGCACACGCGCGGCGAACGCGACTATTCACATCAACTGTGGACGTTATTGATGCTCGAATTGTGGTTCAACCGCTTTATTGATTAGCCACAAAAGGCACAAATGAAGTCAGAAATGAACAAGTCAGGAAGAGGGGCTTGCCCCCGCTCTTCGAACTCACCC
>DATENQ010000444.1:0-12479 GCA_035275005.1 Pyrinomonadaceae bacterium
AAGCCCCTCTTCCTGACTTGTTCTATTTTCTGACTTGTTCTATAGCAAGGGTTAGCTGATACTCGTGGCACATTTTCGAGAAGTGAGCATTAAAGATGGCTGATAATGAAGAACTGATTAATAACGTCCCCTCGATACGTTGCCGCTATTGCGGTCAACGCAACCAAGTCCGCATGGACGCCGGCGACGCACGCTGTGGACGCTGCCGCTTGCCGCTCTCCGACGAGCCGCACAAGAAGTTCGCGCGTCTCGACAAGGACGATTACATTCACCCCGCAGACCGGCGCGCGCTCGCCGCACTGCGCGCCATTCCCGGAATCGACACGGCGCTGAAGAAGCTGCTCGCAGTCACAGGGGAATCGGCCATACGCGTCATCTTCACCGCCAGCGCGGTGAAAGTTACTCCAACGCAGTGTCCCGACCTCTACGCCAAGCTTCAAATCGCCTGCACCACTCTCGGCGTCGACATGCCCGATCTGTTCGTGCAACAGAATCCAGTGGTCAACGCTTTCACTGGCGGCGTCGATCGTCCGGTCATCGTGCTCTATTCACAACTGATCGAAAGACTGAACGACGAAGAAACG
Organism: Pyrinomonadaceae bacterium; assembly: GCA_035275005.1. GTDB lineage: Bacteria > Acidobacteriota > Blastocatellia > Pyrinomonadales > Pyrinomonadaceae > PSRF01. The sequence goes on from DATENQ010000444.1 coordinate 585, forward strand.
CTGGCAGTCATCGCGCACGAAGTGGGCCACATTCATGCCGAACACGTTCTTTACCTGACCGCGGCGCGTTTGATCGAGTTTCTGGCAACACACGCGGTGGCGGCAACGCCGCTGATTCCTATCGTCAGGGAATTACTCACAATGACTATGCGCGCGGCACTGCTCGCGTGGGCCAGGCGCGCCGAGTTGTCGTGCGACCGCGCCGCGCTTCTCGTTACCCAGGACGCAAACGTCATCGGCCGCACGATGATGAAGCTCAGCGGCGGCACGTTTGCTTCCCGCGTCGATTACGATCAGTTTCTCGCCCAGGCACGCGACTTCCAAAAGAACTACGACGAGAAAGCACTCGATCGTTTCTGGGCCGATGTGATCACTTCCGGATTGAGCCACCCGTTCCCCGTCTGGCGCGTGTCGGAGATTTTGCAATGGGTGGAAAGTGGCGAGTACAAAGCTCTCATGACCGCACCTGAAAGTGCAGCCGCATAAAACTGAATCTTCATGCTAAAAGATAAGAATGGAATCATCTTCGGAGTCGCAAACAAGCGCTCCATCGCCTGGGCCACTGCTCAGGCACTGCACGAGGCAGGCGCAAACCTTGCTTTCACTTACCAGGGCGAGCGCCTCAAGGAAAACGTCGAGAGCCTGACCGGCGAAGCAATGCCGGGATCGTTGCTCCTCTCCTGCGACGTAACGAAGCAGGAAGAAGTGGACGAAGCGTTCCGGCAAATCGGCGAGAAGTTTGGCCGGCTCGATTTCCTGATTCACAGCATCGCCTTCGCACCGCGCGAGGCGCTCGGCGGCGAATACCTCGACACGTCTCGCGAAGCTTTTCTCACCGCGCTCGAGATTAGCGCTTATTCACTGCCACAATTGGCGCGGGCCGCCGCGCCGTTGATGACCGAAGGCGGCAGCATCATTTCGATGTCGTACTACGGCGCCGAGAAAGTCGTCGCTGGTTACAACGTGATGGGCGTTGCGAAAGCGGCACTCGAAGCAAGCACGCGTTATCTCGCGAAAGATCTCGGCCCGCGAAACATCCGCATCAACGCAATCAGCGCTGGTCCGATTCAAACGCTTTCCGCTCGCGGCGTCTCCGACTTCAGCTCCATGTTGAAACATCACGCCGAACGAGCACCGCTCGGTCGCAACGTCGATCCGCGCGAAGTCGGAAACACCGCCGTGTTCCTTTGCAGCGCCATGTCGTCCGGCATTACCGGCGAGGTGATCTACGTCGACTGCGGCTACAACATCATGGGCATCTGAGCCGCGGATTCAACGGTTTTATAAAGAACAGATTTACGCAGATCTGAAATGAAAATCGACGAAAAGAAGCCCGCCCGGGCGGTTCCGGGAACGACACAGGACGAGCAACTGCTCGAAAGCCCTTCTCCCGATGAGTTTACCCACACCGACACGTGGCGCGTGTTTCGGATCATGGGCGAATTTGTCGAGGGTTTCGATGAACTGGCAACGTTGAGTCGCGGCATCGCGATCTTCGGCTCCGCGCGCACGAAGCCCGACGATCCGGATTATCACGCCGCACAGGAAACCGCGGCGTTGCTGGCAGCGCAGGGTTTCGCGGTGATTACCGGTGGTGGTCCAGGTATCATGGAAGCCGCCAATCGCGGCGCGTTCGAAGCCGGCGGCCTCTCGATCGGCTGCAACATCGAATTACCCTTCGAACAAAAACCAAACGCTTATCAAACTCTCAGCCTGACATTCAAATACTTCTTCGTCCGCAAGATGATGTTTGTGAAGTACAGTCTCGCGTTCGTGATCTTTCCGGGAGGCTTTGGAACCCTTGACGAATTGTTTGAAGCGCTGACGTTGATCCAGACGAGGAAGATCCGAAACTTCCCAATCGTGCTTTTTGGCACTAAATACTGGAGTGGACTGCTGCAGTGGCTGCGCGACGTGGTCATGCCCGGTGGGAAGATCTCGGAGCACGACATGGCGATGTTTCACGTCACTGACTCGCCGGCCGAAGTGGCCGAGATCGTGAACCGCAGTCAGAGCTCACTCACCGAGCTGGACCACGTTTCCGACGACATTAGGGTTGTGACTTAGGATCTGTGGCGCTATTCAACCAATCGAGGTAGGGCGCCGAACCCATAATCACAGGAACGGCGATGATCTCCGGCGTGTCGTAGCTGTGCAGCGCGCGCACCTCACGCTCCAGCTCTTCGAATTTTGCTCTCGTAGTCTTAACGAGTAAAAGAATTTCCGACTGGCGCTCGATCTTTCCCTGCCAGCGATAAACCGATTCCATCTCCGGCAGGATCTGAACGCACGCGGCGAGGTGTGCACCCACAAGCATATCCGCAAGCCGCGTGGCCTCTTCGCCATTGGCCGCCGTTATGAAAACTACAATCGGCTCACTGGACGACATCGGAACTACTCTTCGTCTGGTTCGAGATCTTCTTCATCGACAGGACCACCGGTGAGCGGCGTCGTATCGCCACCGAAGAACGCATTGTAAACTTCCATCGCGCGATCGGCGTCACGTTCATCAACAAGAATCACAGCGCCTTCCGAAGTCGCCGACAACAGCGGCGAAAACGCATCAGCGCCACCAGACTTCACCGCCGAACGAATCCCGTTCTGCCTGAGTATGTCGTTCACCATCTCGGCTTCCGCCGGTGAACCCAATCTATGAAGCGGCACAAACTCAGCTTCGCTGAGATCGCCGCTATTATCCGGAGTCAATCGCTGTACCAGCGGCGTATTGTCGTCAGGGCACTCGGTGATACCCGCTTCGTACTCAGCCTCACAAACAGGGCAGAACATAAGAAACTCTCCTCACTTAAACTTTCGCTTCAAACGGAATCTCGTCGAAATGTGTCATCTGTTTGAAGGCATGAAAACGATCGTTAATCTCCGCATGCGTAAGACGTCTGACACGCTCGGTGCCAAACTCCTCCACATTAAACGAAGCCATGACAGAACCAAAGATCATCGCTCGTCGCATCGCGCTCTCGTCGAGCTTTTCCTGGCTCGCGAGATAGCCCATGAAACCTCCCGCAAACGTGTCGCCGGCCCCCGTCGGGTCAAACACTGATTCAAGCGGGTAAGCCGGTATGGCGAAATAACTGTCGCGTGTAAACAGGGCCGCGCCATACTCGCCGCGTTTGATGATCAGTGCTTTTGGTCCCCAACTGAGCAGCTCGCGCGCGGCTTTGATCAGGTTGGGAATACCCGTGAGCTGTCTGGCTTCGGCGTCGTTGATAATCACGACGTCGACACCTTTGATCGTGCGCACGAGGGAATCGCGAGTATGTTCGATCCAGAGGTTCATCGTGTCCAGCGCGACGAGCTCCGCATCGGGCATCTGCTCTCTGACGCCACGCTGAAGGTCGGGTTGGATGTTGCCTAAGAAGAGCAGTCGCGAACGTTTGGATTCGTCAGACAGCTTTGGTTGAAAGTCTGCGAAGACGTTCAAGTCCGTGAAGAGTGTGTGAGCAACGTTCAGGTCGTACTCATAACGACCGCCCCAACGAAACGTCTTGCCGTCAGGAATTCGTTCGAGGTCGTTCGTGCCGATGCGGCGGCTGTCAAAAACTTCCTGCTCGGCGAAATCGCCGCCGACTACGCCGACTATGCTGACGCTGGTAAAGAAGCTCGCGGAGATCGAAAAGTGCGATGCCGAGCCGCCAAGCATCTTGTCACATTTACCGAAAGGGGTTTCGACCGTGTCATACGCGACCGATCCGACAACTAGAAGGGACATGTGTTCTTTTGATCCTGTTACGGTTGTTTGGGGGCGTCCAGCATGCTCAACTCTTCCTGCGCTTGCTTCGCGTAAGGGCTGTTCGGGTAATCGGCGACTAACTTCTTGAGATAGCTGACTCCCATCTCGCGAAACTGCTCCGAGGTCAACGTCTTTTTCTCACCGCCATCGAAACTCACGTACAGATTCGGATTCTGCTTGCCCTTGTGCTGCGAAAGCCACAGACTGCTCTGGCCCGCCATCAGCAGCACTTCTTCGATCCTCGCGAAGTTTGGGTTGCCGGCGATGATCTCCTCGCAACGCTTCAGAGCAGCAACATAAGCCTTCTTCAACTTGAAATAGTTCTTCGCGACTTCGAGATTGTGAAGCGAATCGCGCTCCAGATCCGGATCGCGCATCGTCGACGGATCAGGACCACTCTTCACGCCCTGCCCGTAAATTGCAGGCACGGAGAATACGAAAAGAATCAATAACAACAGTAAGAACTTAATTCTCATGACTTACCTCAGTGCTAACCGAAAGTTTCACGCAAAGGCGCAAAGGTGCAAAGGTGCAAAGGTGCAAAGGTGCAAAGGAGACGCAAAGACATATTGATTCTTCTTTGCGTCTTTCTTTGCGCCTTTGCGTGAGAAATCTTCCATCATTCCTCTTTACGATGCGTATTTCTTGATAATCGCTTCAAGCTTCTTTGTTGTCGCCTCGGGCCAGAGATTCGGCGCCGTGAAGATCGCGTGCTTCAGGGCCGAGCCGCATTTGCAGTTGCGTTCTCCGGTCTTAATCTGCTTGAGCGCCTCGCGCAGGATGATTTGCGCGTTGCGCACGTTCTTGTTCAGGTATTCAACCACTGCCTCGACACTCACAGCATCATGCCCGGGGTGCCAGCAATCGTAGTCAGTCACGAGCGCGAGAGTCGCATAACAGATCTCCGCCTCGCGCGCGAGCTTTGCCTCCTGCAAGTTCGTCATCCCGATAATGTCCATACTCCACGAGCGATAGACATTCGACTCGGCAACACTCGAAAACGCCGGCCCCTCCATACACAAATACGTTCCGCCACGGTGTGTCTTAACATCCGCGACCCTGCACGACTCCTCGAGCACATCACCGAGACGTCCACACACCGGATGCGCAAAAGAAACGTGTGCCACAATTCCTTCGCCAAAAAACGTCGACTCCCTGACCCGCGCCCGCGTGCGATCGAAAAACTGATCGGGAATCACCATATCCAGCGGTGCGTACTTCTCCTGCAACGAACCGACGGCCGAAGCCGACAGAATGCTTTCGACGCCGAGCAACTTCATCGCATAGATGTTTGCGCGAAACGGAAGCTCAGTCGGCGTGAGACGATGGCCACGTCCGTGACGCGGCAAAAACGCAACTCTTTCGCCTTCGAGAGTCCCGACGATGAACGAATCCGAAGGTGGTCCAAACGGAGTGTCAACTTTGACTTCTTCGATCTCCGTCAACTCAGGCATCTGGTAAAGACCGCTGCCACCGATGATGCCGACCCGAACTCCCGACGCTGTTGTCATAAAGCTACTCCCGATACGGAATCGGACTGAATTCCTTTTCTCCCTGCTGCAACCGGCACAGCGGCTCATCAGGATCGTGATAGAACATGCAAATCCACTGTTCGCGCGACGCCTGCGGCAATAGTTTTTTCTTGGCGTCGAGCGATTCGACCGGGTAAAGATCGTAACCCGGAATCCACGGCAGACGAACGTGCGCGCGCATCGGCACCAGGTCGGCAAAGCCAAACATCGTTTGGCCGTTCCGCGCGAGTCGCCAGCACTGCATCGAGCGATTGTGGCCGGCGATGGTCTCCATACTCAGACCAGGAACGACTTCGTACGTCGGACCCTTTGGTTCGAGCTGGCCCGACTCAACTACCGGTCTCCAGTTCTCCGGCAAATAGCTCGCGCGATCGCGTTCGCTCGGATGTTCCGCGTGGTCCAACTCGGCGCCGGAAACAAAATAGCGCGCGTTGGAAAATGCAGGTACCGGTTTGCCTGTGGCATCGAGCTTCGTGTTCCCGCCGGCGTGATCGAAGTGCAGATGAGTGTTGACCACGATCGTGATTTCATCCGCGGTGTGACCGGTGCGCATTTCCAGTGTTTCACTCAGCGGTCGCGCGCGGTCGACGCCGTACATCGACAGTTGTTTCTCGGTCCACTTTTCTCCGATGCCGGTTTCGATCAGTATCTTTTCCGCGCCGGTATCGATGAAAACACAATTCATGTTCATGCGAATTCTGTTTTCATCGTCGGGCGGACACTCCTTCGCCCAGAGCTTGCGTGGGACCACTCCGAACATCGCTCCTCCGTCGAGACGGAACTCGGTATCCGGAACGATCTCAACGCGATAATCGCCTAACTGCATCGCATCAGATTTCTTGCATTTCACAAGGTCCCATAGGACTTATACGACCTATAGGACCTATTAGGGTTTAGTGCGGCTTCTGGCTAGGCTTCGGCTGCGGTTGCTGCTCCGCGGGAGGAGGAGGTTCGCCGAATCCCGGCGGCAACTGCATCTGCTTCTGCGGCTCTGGAGCCTTCACCTGGAAATCTTCAGGCACCTTCACGTGCGAGCGCTGGACGATTTCGTCGAGCACTTTCTCCGCTTTGTCCTTCTCGACTGCGGCCCTCGCTCTTTCGCGCGACGATTGCGGCGGCGCAAATGGATTCGCGCCCGCCTCGCTGATCAGAATGTGACGCGCGTGTACCTTCTCTTCCGTCTTGCCGTCTTTGGTTTCAGTTTTCTTTTCTTCAAGCTTGATGATGTGAAAACCAAACTTGCTCTGAACGATGTCGCTGATCTCGCCAGGCTTCAGTGCGTAAGCAGCCTGCTCAAATTCGGGCACCATGTCACCATGACCAAACCAGCCGAGATCACCACCCTTGTCTTTGCTGCCGTCAGTCGAAAACTCCTGCGCCAGTTTCGCAAAATCTTCACCAGCCTTCGCGCGCTTGAGAACTTCTTCAGCCTTGGCGCGATTCTTCTTGTCGACATCGAGCTCGGGATGGCCCGCAAGGTAAGCATCAACCTCGGCGTCGGTTGCCGTCATCTTGTCCTTCAACGAGTCCATGGCGTACTTCTGCGCCAGCACACGGGCATGCTGCAACATTACCTGGAGTTTGACTTCGGGTTTCTTGTCGAAACCCTGCTCGATCGCTTTCTTTTCGGCGATGAAGATCCTGCCCAGGCGCTGCTTAAGCATGTTTAGCTGCTCGGGTGGAATCTCCTGTGCAGCAAATTGCGGATCTTTGGCTTTCGCGTCGGCGATGATCTGATCAAACTTCTTCTGGTTGTCAGGTACTTTGAAATACTCATCAACCTCGGTATCGGGGATGTCGGCGTTATTATCACCCTGCTTCTCAAAATAGTATTGCGCTATGACGCTGGCTTTCTGAAACTCGAGCTGCCGCTTCATGTCGGGCGCTTTATCAACGCCATGTGCCTGGGCCTCTTCAGCGACAGCCAGCAGCCTTTTAACGTCGAGCAAAAAATCCTTGCGCGCAGTTCCGTCGGTCGCCAGTCGCGCACGCATCTGCGCCGGCTGATCTTCGGCGATCATCGTCATTTCTTCAGACGTCAATTCAACCGGGCCTTTTTTGGCTTTGACCACCCAGAAAATTAGACCGAGTGAGAAAATCACTGCAACGGCCGCGGCAATAAGAGCTTTTCTTGTGGAGTTCAAAATACTGTCCTTTCCTAAAACCTATTGATGCTGCACCAGCTCGAGCAGCACTCCATTAATCGAAGACGGATGAACAAAGGCTACCAAACATCCACCCGCACCTACACGCGGCGTTTCGTCGATGAGCCGCGCCCCTTTGTTTTTTAACTCCGCGAGCGATGCGTGTATGTCCTTCACCTCGATCGCTATGTGATGCATTCCCGGTCCACGTTTGTCGAGAAATTTTCCCACTGAGGTGTCGGGACCGAGCGGCTCGAGCAGTTCGACGTGAGTATCGCCGACTGTCAGCATACATACCTTAACGCCCTGCTCCGTAACTTCTTCGGTCGAATGTACCTCTAAACCAAGCGCATCACGCCAAACTGATAACCCCTCTTCGATGCTCCTGGTGGCGATACCGATGTGATCAACTTTCAGCAGCCTGAATAATCTCCTCCACGGCAGAATAAGGATCTCGCCGCCGGGTTGCAACTTCGTCAGCCAGCCTGTCAAGCATAGCAACCGACGCATCCGTTGCCAAAATGCGCGAGAGCAGGCTTTCCCGCAACAATTCCACAATTCGCCAGCGGGCTATAGCAAGGCGACGCTCACTGCTAACCCGTGCGCCGAGTTGTGTCCGGCAAAAGCTCTCAATTGCCTGCGCGAGGTCGGCTAGCCCACGATTTTCAGTGGCTACTGTCTTGACGATGGGCGGCTCCCAACCGTCGCCGCGCGAAGCGAGCGAAAGCAACGACTCCAGCTCCTTTTCCGTCGCGTAAACACCGTCCTTATCGGCTTTGTTGATGACGAAGATGTCGCCGATTTCCATTATTCCGGCCTTTATTGCCTGGATGTCGTCGCCCATGCCGGGAACTAAAACGACCACCGAAACGTCCGCGGCTTTGACGACCTCCACTTCGTCCTGTCCGACGCCGACAGTCTCGACGATGATCTTTGCGTAGCCTGCCGCGTCGAGGATCGCGACTGCGTCGACAGTGGCTCGGGCGAGTCCGCCGAGGTTGCCGCGCGTTGCCATCGAGCGAATGAATACGCCGTCGTCGAGGCCGAGCGCCTGCATTCGGATGCGGTCGCCGAGAATCGCGCCTCCGGAGAACGGGCTCGACGGATCGACCGCGACTATACCGACGCGTTCGCCGGCCTGGCGATAAAACAGCGCCAGCTTATCGACGAGCGACGACTTGCCCGCGCCGGGCGCGCCCGTGATGCCGATCACCAACGCGCCGCGTGAGCGCTGATAGATCTCCTTCATCAACGCCGGCGCGCCCGCCGAGCCATCTTCGATCTTCGAAATGGCACGCGCTACCGCCGCGGCCTCTCCACGGCTCACACGCTCGCTGAGATTGTTCGCTTTCGAGGTCATCGTAAAACTTTCACGTAAAGGCGCTAAGATGCAAAGCAAGTTTTGAATTCGATTCCTTTGCCACCTTTGCGTCTTTGCGTGAAAAGTGTCTCGCCTATATTTGCTTCAACACTTCACGGGCGATGATGAGGCGCTGGATCTCGGAGGTGCCTTCGCCGATCGTGCACAGCTTCGAGTCGCGCCAGTATTTCTCCGGTGGATAGTCTTTCGTGTAGCCGTAGCCACCGTGAACCTGGATCGCTTCCTCACAAACGTTCACGCTGATTTCCGAAGCAAACAGCTTCGCCATCGACGACTCTTTCGTCGTCTTCTTACCCTCGTCCTTCATCCAGGCCGCGCGATACATCAACAACCTCGCCGCGTCGATCTGTGTCGCCATATTGGCGAGCTTGAACTGGATTGCCTGAAACTCCGAGATCGGTTTTCCGAATTGCTGTCGCTCCTTTGAATACCGCACCGCTGATTCATACGCGCCCTGGGCGATGCCGACTGCCAACGCCGCGATCGAGATACGACCACCGTCGAGTATCTCCATCGCGTTCACAAACCCTTGCCCTTCGTCGCCAAGCAGGTGCTCATCAGAGAGGAGGCAGTCTTCAAAAACCACGCTAGCTGTTTCCGATGCACGCAAGCCGAGTTTGTTCTCCTTTTTCGAAGGCGAGAAACCTTTCATTCCCTTCTCGAAGATGAACGCTGAAATGCCTTTGCTTCGCTTCGACTTGTCTGTGACTGCCATGGCGACGCAGGTATCGGCATGGATAGCGTGAGTGATGAAGTTTTTCGAACCGTTGACGACCCAACCACCATCAGCGCGTACAGCAGTTGATTTTGTGCCCGACGCGTCAGAGCCGGCGCTCGGTTCGGTGAGTCCCCATGCTCCTAAATGTTCGCCAGTGGCGAGCGGCACGAGGTACTTGCGGCGCTGCGCTTCAGTGCCGTACTTGTAAATGTGATTTGAGCACAGCGAATTGTGCGCGGCGATGGAGATGCCGACGGAGCCATCAACGCGCGACAGCTCTTCGATGATCGTGGCGTACTCGACGTAGCCCATACCCGCGCCACCATACTCCTCCGGAAAGATAACGCCGAGTAAACCGAGCTCCGCGAGTTTGGGTTTGAGCTCGATCGGAAAATGCTGTGACTCGTCCCACTCCATGACGTGAGGCGCGATTTCTGATTGCGCAAACTCGCGCACACTCATCTTGATCTGTTGTTGCTCTTCGGATAAATCAAATTGCATAGTGCTTGTGTTTTAGCAGAGTTTCACGCAAAGGCGCAAAGGCAGCCAAGGTAAGTTGAGTCAGTAATCTTTGCGTCTTTGCGGCTTTGCGTGAGATTCTTTTTTCCTGGTTAGTTTGCTTACTTCTCCCGCAGATAAAAACCGCCACGAACCCGGCTTCAGTCTCTCGTCAATAAGAAAACCGATGCGCACGCGTCGCAGCTTCAACACCGAATGTCCGATCAACTCAAACATACGGCGCACCTGCTGGTTGCGTCCCTGGTGAAGCAAGACTTCATACCACGTGTTCGTTTTCGTTTCGTTGAGCTTCGTGATCTTCGCGGGCGCGGTGCGAGTGCCGTCTTCAAGAGTGATGCCGCGTCGCAGTCGCTGGATTCCACTGTCAGTCGGCACGCCCTTCACTTTAACTTCGTAAACCTTCTCGACACGATTGCGGGCCGCAGTCACGAAGTTTGTGAAGTCGCCATCATTGGTGAGCAACAGCAGACCTTCAGTGTTGAAGTCGAGCCGGCCCACCGGATGAAGCTTGCCGATCGACGGCGGCAACAGTTCCGTCACTAACGGCCGCCCTTCAGGATCAGAGACGCTCGACAGATAGCCCTTGGGTTTATAGAGCAGGACGTAGACTTTTTCGCGAGACTTGAGTTGAGGATTGATGAGCTTGCCGTTGACCTTGATGTGGTCCTTGTCAGGATCAGCCTTCGAACCGAGTTCTTTAACTATTTCGCCATTGACCGTCACCCGCCCGGCAGTGATCAGTTCTTCTGCATGCCGTCGTGAGGCGACGCCGGCCGCGGCAATCAATTTTTGCAGACGCTGCTCCACTAACTAAGATCCGCCACTCAGATCATGGAAATCCTCGACGCTCGGCAACTCCGATAAATCCTTCAACCCGAATTGAAGCAAAAACTCCTTCGAAGTTCCGTACATCATCGGACGCCCGACAGTCTCTTTTCGCCCTTTCGCTACGATCAGCTTCTTATCGAGCAACGTCTTGATCGACGACGGCGACTGCACGCCACGTATTTCGAGAATCTCCGGAACCGTCACCGGCTGCCGATACGCAATCACCGCGAGCGTCTCGAGCGACGCGATGGTGAGCTTCGCGCTTGGCCGTGTCTTAAGAAACGCGCGCACGTGTTCGTGATACTCCGGCCGCGTTGCAAACTGCCAGCCACCAGCAACCTCACGCAACTGCAATCCGCCATTGCGCCCATTAAACTCCTCGGCCAGCGTCTTAACCGTCTCGCCGATCACTTCCTTATCTTCCTTGAGCACGTCGGCAATAGACTTAACAGTCAGCGGCTCATCCGAAACGAAGATCAACGCCTCGATCACCGCAGCGCGTTCAGCCTGGCTTTGCGGCGCGGATAACAGCTCATCGTCAGCGCTTTCTTCGTCAGTAGCGGTCGACGACTGCTCCGCCTCGGCGACCATCGCCGCGAGCTCGCGACTCGCCTCTTCATTCAGCGCCGCCTCGTCGACGGATTCCTGATTCAAACTCTCTTCGTTGCTTGCCATCTGTTTTTAGCCTGCCGCACGCGCGATGATATCGCCGAAAGTTTCGCGCTGAAATAGTTTGACTTCGGTGGTTCGCACTAACTCCAGCACTGACAGGAACGCCAGCACCAGCTCGCGACGCGATCGCGCCCTTTCAAAAAAGACATGCAAATTGAGCTCGCCCGCTGACATGACCATGTTGCGCAAACGCTCGAGCATCTCCGCCATCGAAACCTCTTCACGCTCGATCTCGAGCAGCTTCTCTTCCTTGTGCCGCGCCAGAATGTCCTGAAAGACCTTGAGCAGATCGAACAGACCAACCGCGACTTCAGGATTGTTCTTGTCAGTCTCCAGCTCCGCTCGCTTGAAGA
>DATENQ010000445.1:0-7648 GCA_035275005.1 Pyrinomonadaceae bacterium
GGTAATTTTACCGTCAGGATCGCGCCGCCGTTCTCTCCACGATTGGCTGCTGAGACAGTGCCACCGTGCAGCTCGACGAGGTGCCTCACGATCGCCAGTCCCAATCCCAACCCGCCATGCTTGCGCGTGCTCGAGCCGTCCGCCTGACTGAACCTTTCAAATATGTGTGGCAGGAATTCGGCCGGGACACCTGGTCCAGTATCCTCGATCCTGACTTCAGCAAGCGAATCGTTCCGCTCGAGATACACATCCACCGTTCCGCCAGTTGGCGTGAACTTCACCGCGTTGGCCAGCAAATTCCAAAAGACTTGCTGCAACCGCTCGACATCAGCTTTGACAATCACGTCGGGAGCTTCAACATGCGTGACGATGTTGATCTCTTTCGCTTCAGCAGCCGGACGCACCGCATCAATCGCCGCGTGAATCACGAGCAACAGATCTACCGGTTGCGTACTGATGCGTAACTTTCCAGTGACGATTCGCGACACATCAAGCAAGTCTTCTATGATCTGCCGTTGTGCCGCTGCATTCCTCTCGATGACTTCGACCGCGTGTGACTTGCCATCAGCATCAAGCTGCCCCGAACGCAGCAACCTGGACCATCCGACAACTGCGTTCAACGGCGTTCGCAGCTCGTGCGACACCGTCGCCAGAAACTCTTCCTTCAAACGACTCGCTTCTTCCGCCTGCTGGCGCGCGTGACTCTCACGTTTCAACAGATCCGAGCGTTCGATCTCAGCTTTCACTGCCGCCGTGATGTCCATAGTGACGCCACGCATCCCGACTGGACCACTCTCGTCGCACACAACAATCGAGTGCGACTCAACCCAGATTTCGCGCCCATCTCTATGCATCCAGCGAAACCGGCTCACGCCACCTTTGCGCGATTCGAAGATCGCCGCCGCTTCCGCGGCCGCGCGCTCTTTGTCGTCGGGATGAACGATCGTGAGCCAGAAGTTTGGTGTCGATAACCACTCCTCCTCGCTGTACCCCAGCATCTTCTCGACGTGACTGCTGACGAAATCTATTCGCTGATTGGCAGTATCCGGTTTACCCCACGCCTCCCAAACGACGCCCGGCACGTGTGCGACGATGTCCTCGACACGCTTCCGGTGCAGCTCGAGGATCGAAGCAAGTTGCCACTTCTCCTCTTCAGCTTTGCGCCGTTCAGTAGTGACCGCGGCCACGAGCAACGTCATCAACGAGCTGGTGCCCACAAACGAAATCAATAACAACAAGGAAACATTCGCATTGGGTTGAACGAATGGACCGAAGCCATGTTTCGCGCCCCACACAGCAACTCCCGCCATCAGCACGATCGCGCTCGTTACGATTCGCTGGTCAAACTTCACCGCCGCCCACAACAAACACGGCAAACACAGGTACGCGAGCGGGTACGTCTTGACTCGCCCGGGAAACCAACCCGCAAACACGATCAGCACCACGATCACAAGCAGCACAAATAAACTTCCGAGCTCCGGCATATCACGCGGATCGATCTGGCGCGACGAGCTCCAGGAGAGCAACAGCGGCGACACGATCAGCCCGCCAAAGCCGTCACCCATCCACCACGTCAGCCACAGCCACCAGAAATCATTCCATCGTGTCGGGTCGCCAAGACATACGCTCAGACTGCCGATCGTCGCGCTAACGAGTGGAGCAACCACAGCAGCGTAGACAACAAACATCAGCACGTCTCGTACTGAGCCGAAAGACTTATCCCAGCGTTTGGTTCTTTGCAGGAGAAACCAGGTGGCGAGTGCTTCAAGCGTATTGCCGGTTGCGATGCCGAGTGCGGAGGCGACGGGAATACTGGTCAGTAAATTCGCGGCTAGCGCGCCGGCAAAAACGCCGGGCCACACTCGCAAACCAAAGATCAATAGCGCAGCAATCGCGATCCCGGTGGGCGGCCAAACCGGCGTGACGTTTTCATGGAGTGTGGCGAGTGAAAGACCGAGCTCAGCCCCGAGAAAGTAGACGATAGCGACGAGTAAATTGAGTCCAATCGGGGCAAGCGCGGGGCGTCTCATCAAACAGATTGTAGCTCGGAAAGAAAAAAGCGCGGCGGTTTTTGCCGTCCGCCGCGCCAACTATACCCACAGGAGGAAAGGGGTATTCAACGGGCGAAGTATAGAGCATCTGAAGGTGGGTGGCAATGTGCGATACCGCACTGAATTCGGGAAAACAACGCCAAACACAACGACACAAAACTCTTACTTATTTTGTGTCTTCGAGCTTACTTCGTAACTCTCCTCACCCCTCTGTGTTAAGATTGCTACTCTTCTTGATCTAAGGATAACGGCGCGTGCGGCCGCGTTGGGATTCCGCTCCCTCTTGTTTCTGTCTTTAACAAGACTGCCCTGGCGGAGGAGCTATGGCAACGCGCGACATCATCGTCATTGGGGCTTCCGCTGGAGGGGTTCAGGCTTTATCCGAACTCGTCAGCGCCCTCCCACTGAAGCTACCAGCCGCTGTTTTCATAGTCCTGCACATTGCCGCGAACGGACCCAGTTTGTTGCCAAAGATTCTCGCTCGGGAGTCGAAGCTGCCGGTGGACCACGCAGTAGACGGAGAGCCAATTGTCCGAGGAAGAATCTACGTTGCGCCACCCAGTCAACATCTATTGATAGAGAGTGGCAACGTCAAGCTCGTCCATGGTCCAAAAGAGAACCTGCATCGCCCGTCAATCGATGCACTGTTCCGCTCTGCTGCACGTTGGGATGGCCCGCGCGTGATCGGAGTTGTTCTGACCGGAGCGCGTGACGATGGGAAAGTCGGCATGCACGCCATAAAGTTGCGAGGTGGCATCACTATCGTCCAGGATCCTTTAGAAGCCCAATTTCCCAGCATGCCGTTAAGCGTTATGCAGGAGATCGAAGTTGACTACTCAGTGTCCTTGCGGGAGATCGCGCCGTTGCTGAATGAACTCTCTCGCCAACAAGCTGACGAAGAAGAGAGGTACCCTGTGCCGGATCAGGTTGAGATTGAAGCCAGGATTGCAGAACAGGAAATGGAAGGCGACGAACTTATCGCCAGCGTTGAACGAATAGGAAAGATATCGAAGCTTACCTGTCCCGATTGTCATGGGGCTCTCTGGGAAATCGATGATCGAGCCATACTGCGCTACCGCTGTCACGTTGGACACGCTTACTCGGCGGAAGCACTAAGCGAAGGTCAATCGGGAATGCTCGAGGTAGCCCTGTGGTCTGCTGTCAGGGCGCTGGAGGAGCAGATAGTGCTGGCTAAACGGATTGTCGAACGCGCGCGCAAGTCCAACCAGTATCGCGCCGCCAAGATGTTTGAACTACGCGCGCGGGAAGCTGAAGAGCACAGCTCAGTGATCCGGCAATTGTTGCTGAGCGAAAACAAAGATGATATAGCCGACGAGGTGTTGCAGGGCGACGACTGAAATGAAACCGTGTTTAGCCTGCTTCGCGGGCTAAGGCAAAACTTTTATGTCTGACACCGAAAAAGCCGAAAACCATCCGGATGAACTGGTAGTGGTTGGTTCGTCCGCCGGTGGTGTTGGTGCGCTTTCCACTCTGGTAAGCACGCTCCATAAATCGTTTCCGGCACCCGTCGTGCTCGCGCAGCATCTCGATCCTCAGCGGCCAAGTCATCTCGGAACGATCCTCGAGCGCCGTAGCACGTTGCCCATCGTCGTCGTCAGCGAACATCAGCCAACTAAGCTGGAGGGCGGCAAAATCTATGTAGTGCCCGCCAACAGACACGTAAAGATTGATGACGGGCATGTACACCTCGAAGCGGATCATGCCGATCGACCTATACCGTCAGTCGATATGTTGTTATCGAGCGCTGCCAAATCGTACGGCGAACGTCTCGTCGCAGTCATTCTCACCGGCGCTGGATCGGACGGGGCCAACGGCGCAGTCGACGTAAAGAACGCCGGTGGAGTTGTGATTATTCAAAATCCGCGCACCGCGGCGTATCCATCGATGCCTCTTTCGCTACCGCCTACCGCAGTAGATCACGTCGTCGAGATGGAAGAGATCGGGCCGCTGCTTTACGACATTCTAAAAGGCGTAGAGTTGCCCATGACCGCAAAGGTAGACGATCCCCTTCGCGATCTACTAACGCAGGTTAGCGCCCAAACCAATATCGATTTTCGCAATTACAAGTCGTCCACAATCCTGCGGCGGATCGGCCGGCGCATGGCGGTTACTCATAACCCCAACATTCGCGATTATGCAGAATACCTGCGTACACACCCGGATGAAGTGCAAGAACTCGTCAAAGCATTTCTAATAAAGGTGACCGGATTCTTTCGCGATCCTGAAGCTTTCGAGTTCATCCAGACTTCGATAATTCCCGAGCTGATCGAACGAGGACGTCAGAATGGTCACACCTTGCGACTTTGGTCCGCGGGTTGCGCCACGGGAGAAGAAGCTTATTCACTGGCGTTGTTACTTGCAGATCAGCTTGGCGCTGAATTTCCGGAGTGGAACGTAAAGATTTTCGCCACGGATCTCGCCGCGGACGCTATCGCCTTTGCGCGCCGCGGGCTTTATCCGGAGAACGTGCTCAACGATATGCCGGAGCTTTTGAGAACTCATTTTTTTGAACGGGTCGATCATGGCTATCGCATCAGCAAGCCGCTGCGCCAGGTAGTTATTTTCGGCCAACAGGACATCAGCCGCGGCGTTCCTTTTCCACGTATCGACCTGGTAACGTGTCGTAATCTGTTGATTTATTTAAAGCCGGAGCTGCAACAGGTGGTGCTGGATCTTTTTGCTTACTCGTTGCACCAAACACGCGGCTATCTATTCCTCGGTAAAGCAGAAACAACACGACCCACTAAAGCTACCTTTGAGCTCGTCAATAAGAAGTGGAAAATCTATCGCTGTCTTGGCGGTCCCCGGAACTTTCTAGTACATGAATCTCTTCAACCGGCTGCTGCCAGGCAAATGTTACGTGAATCACGGCGGCGGCCTCAGGTGACAGCCGTGCTCCAAAATCCGCTCGAATTGACCCGCGCTGAAATCGACATCGCGCAACTGCGACGTGTAAACGAAACGATGCTTCGGCACACGAACATCGCCGTTGTGATCATCGATCGTCAGTATCGAATTCTTACCATCAATGCCGCTGCGCGGCGACTGCTCGGGATCCGCGATATTGCTTACGATCAGGACTTCCTCCACACGGTACGCGGGCTACCGTATCAGGACGTGCGTCGGGCTATCGACACGTGCTTCCGTGAACACACCACCATGAACCTGGAGGAAACTGAGTTAGATCCATCGTCGGATGGTTCCGGAAGATACGTCAGTTTCACGATTATGGGCATGCAGGTCGACGGGACACCCGAGCTCGCCGTGATTACTGTGCTTGACATCACTGAACAAGTGCAATTGCAAAGGAGACTCGGGGCGGTGCAACGTGAACACTCCGAACTCGTTTCCGAACTGAGCGCCGCCAACAAACGTTTCGGCGCGATGAACAAAGAGCTCCAGGACGCCAACGAGGAGCTCCAGGCTGCAAATGAAGAACTGATGCTGACCCAGGAAGAACTACAGGCGACAAATGAAGAGTTTGAAGCCACCAATGAAGAATTGCAGGCCACTAACGAAGAGCTCGAAACAAACAATGAAGAACTTCAGGCGACCAACGAGGAGCTGCAAACAACAAATGATGAGTTAACAGCCAGAACCACGGAAATGCAGGAGTTGACCAGGCAGTACCAGATGGACCAACTGCAACTCTCCGCGTTGCTTGAACGATTTCCTCATTACGCTATGGTTTTGAATGCTGAAGACCTTACCATTCAGGCTGTCAATCCCGGTTACAAACAGTTGCTGAGTAACCGCAACCTGCTGGGTTCGCCTGTGAGTGAAGTTTTTAATGGAAAAGACGTCAGCGACTTAATTAAAGTGGTGGCGAAAGCCATCCACGAAGGACAGTCGATTAATACCGCTCCAATTCATGCCAGCGTTGACGGAGATGACGGGCAAACCACGAGCCGGTTTGTTCATACCGTGGTGCCTATCGTGGATGCCAGTGGTTCCAATGTGAATCGAGTGTTTATCTATAGTGAGAGAGCTGAGTAGACAAGGAGGGGGTCCTGCTAAAGTCAGCTTGTATGATGTTGTAGCACTCGCACACCGCCGAAGTTAAGATTTCTCGATTCTGAATGTGAAGTTGACCACGGCGATACTCGATCGCTTTCATCTCCTGCAGCATCCCGGCGGCAACCGTGATTCCGGCTCGCCGAGCGCCAACCCTGGATGCGATCATCTCCTGAGTCAAACTCAGGTTATTCCCACCAACTCGATCGTGAATCATCAGCAACCAACAGCACAGCCGCTCCATAATCGTGTGGCGAGTGTTGCACACGCAGCGCTGCGAGACTTGCGTGACCAGCGATCGATAACACTTGAGCAGGGCTTTGAGCGCGACCTCATTTTGGATAAACAACTTGTCAAGGTGTCTCGCGTCGAGCTGAATCGCGTTGCCGCCGATGGTCACCCAGATCCATTGCCGGGAACGACCACTACCGAGAATCGTCGATATTCCTACCAATCCTTCATGGCCTACCATCGAGGTTTCGATGGTGGTTCCGTCTTCCATGATTGCGAGTTCGGAGACGACAGAATCGATAGGAAAATAAACGTAGTCGATTTGGTCTCCCATTTCGTAAAGAACCTGGTTCACCGTGAGTTGTACAACGCGGAGGTCGGAAAGCAGGTCGCCAGCGACGGTGGGAACGCTCAGGAGTTGCTTTAGCAACTCATTTCGGGAAGTTAGGTTTGAGGCCATCACTTCCTTTCTGTCTAATAGCATCGATTGAAGATTCGTACTCATCCCGTTACTCCTAAAGCCGCACTAGAGAACCCGGGTGAAAGTTAAGGGGGGGGGATGCAACCGTTTCTTGTGGGGTAAAGTGATTGTACGCTCATTGTCCGGGTCCGTACAGTAAAGTCCGAGCAAGCACGTAACGTTGTTACAAAAGATTTTGCACTACTTTACCCTGTCAGGATCCCCTGAATCAAAACTGTTCGCCAACGTACTGACAAATCTGTTCTATGTCCCTACAGTGTGATATACACAACAAGCAGGGTGGCCGCGGTCGACGTATCCTTCCCGACTGACCTTGAGAAATATATGCCGGCCCGGCCTTTTTCATTCGCTTAATTTTCAATCCGAAGACAATAGAATCGCGCGGCTCTCCAAGCGAGTACACGCTATGCTAAAAAATAATACCCCCCGTGTCCTCTATATCGAGGATCATGAAGATACTCGTGAGCTGGTTACACTTGTACTCGAGCAACGCGCTTTTGAAGTGGTGACTGGTTCGACGATCGCGAATGGCATCGCACTGGCGGGCTCGCAGCGTTTTGATCTCTACCTGTTGGATTCATGGCTGCCGGATGGTTCGGGTCTGGATCTCTGCAAGCAGATTCGTGAGTTTGACAAAGTCACGCCGATTCTCTTTTACTCCGCCGCTGCTTACGAGATCGATCGCAACCAGGCACTGAATTGTGGCGCGCAAGCGTACCTCATCAAACCCAGTCAACCATCAGAGTTGTGTAACCTCGTTACCGCGTTAGTCGATTCGCACCGTCGCTGCCTACGCGCCGCGAGCTGAATCCGTGAATTTGCGCGAAACGGGCGGCCACGGAGTGCCGCC
>DATENQ010000446.1:0-3024 GCA_035275005.1 Pyrinomonadaceae bacterium
GCACTCGATTGTCCTTATTAGAGGCGGCCGCGTGAAGGACCTCCCCGGCGTCCGCTATCACGTGATTCGCGGCACGCTCGACTCCGTCGGCGTTGCCGATCGCAAGCAGGGACGCTCGAAGTATGGAGCGAAACGGCCCAAAGCGAGTGCCGGTAAATAAAAGTCGAGTGCTGGTAAATAACGAGAGACGAATATGCCAAGACGAAGAGTAGCCGAACGACGCGATGTACTTCCTGACCCGGTTTACAGCAGCCCGCTGGTGACCAAGTTCATCAGTGGTGTGATGTGGGAAGGCAAGAAGAGTGTGGCCGAAAGCATTTTTTACGACGCCATGAAGCAGATCGGCGACAAGACCGGCGAAGAGCCTTTGAAGGTTTTTAAGCGAGCTATCGACAACGTCAAGCCGACGGTTGAAGTGAAGTCGAGACGCGTTGGTGGTTCGACATATCAGGTTCCGATCGAGGTACACCAGGAACGGCGCGGTGCCCTGGCAATTCGCTGGATCGTCTCCTACGCTCGCGGCCGTGGCGAAAAGACGATGACGGATCGTCTGGCGGCCGAAATTCTCGACGCGGCTAACAACCGCGGCAACGCGGTGAAGAAGAAAGAAGACACGCACCGCATGGCGGACGCCAACAAGGCTTTCGCTCACTATAAGTGGTAACAAAACATAGGTCCTAAACGACCTAGTAAAAAGCAATGGCTAAGCAAGATCTCAGCAAGTTCAGGAATATCGGCATCATGGCGCACATCGATGCCGGCAAGACCACCACCACCGAACGTATCCTCTATTACACGGGTATCACGCACAAGATTGGCGAGGTACATGAGGGTACGGCGACGATGGACTGGATGGAACAGGAGCAGGAGCGCGGTATCACCATCACCAGCGCTGCAACCACCTGTTTCTGGGAAAGAAACGGCGTCGATCATCGCATCAATATCATCGACACGCCGGGCCACGTCGATTTCACGATGGAAGTCGAGCGCTCGCTGCGCGTGCTCGACGGCGCTGTCGCTGTGTTTGACGGCGTTGCCGGTGTCGAGCCGCAGTCAGAGACTGTCTGGCGCCAGGCTGATAAGTATGGCGTTCCCCGCATTTGCTTCATCAACAAGCTCGATCGCGCCGGCGCTTCGTTTGATCGCTCATTCGAGTCGATCATCACTCGCCTCGGTGCAAACCCGGTTGCTATCCAGATCCCGATCGGTCTTGAGGATCAACTCAAGGGCGTCATCGATCTGATCGCGATGAAGGGACTGCTCTGGAAAGACGAAACCAAGGGTTCTGAATACGAAGTGGGCGAGATTCCGGAAGATTTGAAAGAAGCCGCTGCTGCCGCTCGTGAGAAGCTCATCGAAGCCGTCGCCAGTATCGACGACGACTTGATGCACAAGTACCTTGAGGGCGAAGAGATTTCAGAGGCGGAGATTCGCAAAGCTCTTCGCGCGGGAACGATCGATCTCAAATTAGTGCCCGTCGTCACCGGTTCGGCTTTCAAAAACAAGGGCGTGCAGACGTTGCTCGATGCGGTAGTTGATTATCTTCCGTCGCCGCTTGATGTGCCGCCGGTTGAAGGCATGAATCCGAAATCGGACGAGATCGAAACTCGTCCCCCGGATGCCGCTGCGCCGTTTGCTGGTCTCGTCTTTAAGATAATGGCGGACAAGCACCTCGGTCAGTTGTCTTTTGTGCGCATTTACAGTGGCAGCATCAAGGCTGGTTCTTACGCTTACAACCCAATCAAGGGAAGTAAGGAACGCGTGGGCAGGCTGATGCGGATGCACGCCAACAAGCGGGAAGACATTGAAGACGCGAGCGCGGGTGAAATTATTGCCATCGGCGGTATGAAGCAGGTCACCACCGGCGATACGGTTTGTGATGAGAACAAGCCGGTTATCCTCGAAAAGATGGAGTTTCCTGCGCCTGTTATCCGTGTTGCAGTAGAACCAAAGACGCGGCAGGACCAGGATAAGCTCGGCGTGGCGCTGAATCGCCTGGCCCAGGAAGATCCTTCGTTCAATGTATCGACCGATCAGGAAACCGGACAGACGATTATCGCCGGTATGGGTGAGCTGCACCTCGAGATCATCGTCGATCGAATGAAACGTGAGTTTGGCGTTGAGGCTAACGTCGGCAAGCCGCAGGTGGCTTATCGCGAGACCATTACGCAACCGGCGCCCGGCAAGGAGGTCTATAAGAAGCAGACAGGCGGCCGTGGTCAGTTTGGACATGTGGAGATCGAGATCGAGCCGGCTCCGGGCGAGGGGTTTGTTTTCGAAAATAAGATCACGGGCGGCGCCATTCCCAAGGAGTACATCAAGCCGGTCGAGAGTGGGATTAGAGACGCGATGGAGCGTGGCTTCCTCGCTGGCTATGAGCTCGTGGATATCAGGGTGCGCCTGGTGTTTGGCGGTTACCATGAAGTTGATTCGGATGAGCGCTCGTTCCACATCGCGGGTTCGCTCGCTTTTCAGGATGCAGTGCGAAAGGCAAAGCCGGTATTGCTCGAGCCCATCATGCGGATTGAGGTTGTGACTCCTGACGACTACATGGGGGCGGTAAATGGCGACCTGATGCGGCGACGTGGGCAAATTGAAAAGACCGAGCCTCGACCCGGCGGTGCGCAGGTGATTACGGCATTCGTGCCGCTTTCCGAGATGTTTGGTTACACGACGGACTTGCGTTCAGCGACCCAGGGTCGCGCCACCTCAACTATGCACTTTGAGCGCTATGACCAGGCGCCGAAGAACGTTGCGGAAGAGGTGATTGCCAAGGTCCAGGGGGTTGCAAAATAGCGGCGCAGGAGTTGGCACAGGCTTATACGGTCTGTGCCTTTTCTTTTCAACTTTAATTGCAGACTGAATCTGCGCAACACGGGGATAAAAAGATGTCGAAGGAAAAATTTGACCGTTCCAAGCCGCACGTGAACATCGGCACGATTGGGCACGTGGATCACGGCAAGACGACGTTGACGGCAGCGATCACGAAAGTTTTGGCGAAGCACAATCCGAAAGTGCAGTTTG
>DATENQ010000447.1:0-3966 GCA_035275005.1 Pyrinomonadaceae bacterium
TTTGGAATCGTGCCGAGATACACACGGAACCCACCGGTGCGAGGAGGCTCGCTCTTCGCGGTCGTGTACGTCAGTCGTTTGTCTGCGCTATCGATATCTCTGACGATGCGAGCGACGAGGCTCAGTATGCGCGCTTCGTCGTTGTAGTTGATCTTGTCGAAGGTGTCAGAAGGTTTGTGATAGTCGTTGTGCGTTCCGGTGAAGAAGAAGAGCACCGGGATCTGTTTGCTGTAAAACGAGGAGTGATCACTCGGACCAAAACCATCGTCACTGAGAGTCAAAGAAAAATCTGTTTGCGCGAGGAGCGGGCGCCATTCCGTCGCCGTGCCGACACCGCCGATCATCAGCTTGCTGTCTTTCATGCGACCGATCATGTCCATGTTGATCATCGCGGTGGTGTTGTCGAGCGGCACGAGCGGGTGGTTGACGTAGTAGTTTGATCCGAGCAGTCCTTCTTCTTCACCACCGAACGCGATGAAGACGAGGGTGCGTTTCAGTTTTGGACGCTGCGCGCCGAAGACTCGCGCCAGCTCGATCAGTCCGGCTGTGCCTGAGGCATTGTCGTCGGCGCCGTGATGAATCTCCCCGGAACGTGGGGCGAGGCTTCCTTCACCACCGCGACCGAGGTGATCGTAGTGCGCGCCGAGGATGATGGTTTCGTTTTTGAGAACCGGATCAGAGCCTTCGAGCACGCCGACGACGTTGTACGCCGGGACTTCGGCGCGCACGACGTCAGTGGTGAGCTTTACCTCTTTGGCGTTTGCTAACTTCTCCGCGGTTTGTTTTGAGATGACTGCGACCGGGATACCTGCCAGGCCGGCATTGTCATAATTCAACCGTGCGAGCGCGTCGTTTTTGAGATCGTCTTCGCTCGAGATGATCAAGAGTGCACCCACGCCTGCGCTCTGAGCGGCTGCGACTTTAAAGCGAAGCTGGCCGGCGGTCGTGAATCTGCTGTGTGGATTGTCGCCGTCCGGCGTGCCCTTTTGGATCACCGCCACCTGGGCTTTCGAATAGGTGCCTTTGTAGTCGTTGTGATTGAGCTCGTTCGCGGTGATGCCGTAACCGGCATTTACGATTCCTGTTAGATCGAGTGTTTGATTGGCCGAGATGGCGAGCGGCATCCAGTCTTCGCCGGCTTTTAGATTTGCAACTGCCTCGCCGTTGTGCAGTGAGAGCACGTTGTTCTTGCCCAGCTCCACGCGACCGACGTACGGGAACGTTTGCAGGTAGCTCGCAATAATAGCGCGGGGCTTGCGCTCCATTTTTCCGTTCGCCGGCGTTAGTCCGGCGCGCGAAAACTCACCCGCGACGTAACGCGCCGCATCGTTTGCGCCCGGAGTTCCGGTACGTCGGCCGTCCAATGCATCCGACGCGAGATAGCTGACGTGTTGCTGGAGCTTCGACGGCGACGGCTCACGGTCCGATTGTTGGGCAACAACCGCAAACGCCGCGAGTGCAAGTGCAGCTACGAGGGTAGTAAATCTTTTCTTCATATGTGCCTTTTGTGCCTTTTGCGGCTTTATTCAACCCAATCGGCGATGAAAACGTTTGTCTCGCCCTGTATCTTCGCATTCCGGTTCGACGCAAACACAAGCTTCTTTCCATCCGGTGAGAACATCGGGAACCCATCAAACGTGTCGTTGAACGTGATGCGCTCCAGACCGGTGCCGTCAACATTGATCTTGTAAAGATCGAAATTATTTCTGCCGCGCGGATCGTCCATGTTTGAAGCGAAGATTATTCGCTTGCCGTCAGGAAAGAAATATGGTCCAAAGTTCGCTTTGCCGTTGCTCGTTACCTGGCGCTTGTTTGAACCATCGGCGTTCATGACCCAGATTTCGAGTGTGGTCGGCCGAATCAGGTTTCGCTTCAGCAGGTCTGTGTAGTCGGTTTTCTCCTGATCTGTTTTTGGATGATGCGCGCGGTAGACGATCTGCTTGCCGTCGTAAGACCAGAATGGACCACCATCGTAGCCAAGCTCGTTAGTCAGGCGGCGCACGTTTTTGCCGTCGGCGTCCATCGAGTAGATATCGAGATCGCCGTCACGCATCGATGTGAAGACGAGTTTCTTGCCGTCCAGGGTGATGGTTGTTTCCGCGTCGTAGCCGGGCGTGTTTGTCAGTTGCCTGGGATCCGAGCCGTCAGGTTTCGCCGTGAAAATGTCGAACGTCGGGTAGACGGCCCAGACGTAACCCTTGGAGAAGTCAGGTCTTGGTGGACACTGTTTATCACCCAGGTGTGTTGACGAGTAGAGGATCCGTTTTCCGTTCGGATAGAAGTACGAACAGGTGGTCCGTCCCTCGCCGTTTGAAATCATCTTCACGTTCGAGCCGTCGACGTTCATCGTGTAGATCTGATCGCAGCCGTGACCTTCGCGTGTCGACTGGAAGATGAGCTGTTTGCCGTCCGACGAGAAGTAAGCCTCGGCGTTCTCGCCGCCGAACGTTAGTTGTTTGATGTTGCGCAGATGTTTTTCATCAGGCAGCAGGAGCGAATCCTGTGAATCCGACACTGCCAGGGATGGCGCAAACAGCAACGCCAGAGTGAGTAGTGAAACAATGATTTTCATAAGTTTTAAGCGCGGGCGCCGCTCGCTACGAGTTCGTCAGTTTTTGCAATTTGCTGTGCGCGTCGACGACGCACGATGAGCACGATCAGCGCCGTGATGCCGATAACGAGGCTGATCATCTGAGACGTGGAGAGACCTGTTAACGTCGTCAATCCGAAAACGTCGCCGCGCGGATCGTCGCGGACGAATTCTATAGCAAAACGAATGGTTGAGTAGAGCAAGGCGTAAGCAAGAATTACCTGACCGCTGAATCGTTTGCGCTTGTGTAGCCAGAGTAAGAATAGAAAGACGAGCAACATCGCGAATGATTCGTAAAGCTGCGTCGGGTGAAGATAGGTGTCGGTCGGAACGCCGGTGATTTCGTGGCCCAACTCCGTAAACTTCACGCCCCACGGAAGTGAGGTTGGTTTACCCCAGCAACAACCAGCGGCGAAACATCCCTGGCGCCCGAAGAAGTTGCCCACCGCGAGGCCGGGCGCGATTGCGTCGGCGGTTTTCCACCACGGCAGTTGATAGCGCCTCATCAACCAATAACTCACGAGCACGGCGCCGAGTAGTCCGCCGTACCAGACGCCGCCCGAACGCAGGAAGTCGAGTGAGACGAGTTGCCACGGATCAGCGCGATACTCCGGCTCGGTGAACAGCATCAGGATCTTCGAGCCAACCAGTCCAGCCAGCAGCATCCACAAGCTCAAGTCGTAGATTTTCTCGCGCGGCAAGCCATCACGCCCCGCGAGCCTGACGCTGATCAGGATCGCGCAGAGAAATGAGATGGCGAGAAAGACGCCATACGTGTTGATGGGGAAACTGCCGATACGGAAAATCTCAGGATACATACTTTTAAATCAGTCACAGATTTACACAGATAAACACGGATCAGATCTTATCCGTGCTCATCCGTGTAGATCTGTGGCTAAAAATCAGGTCATACGCCAGCAACAAAGCTCCGACGGTGATGCTCGCGTCGGCGACGTTGAATGTGGGCCAGTGATAGCTGCCGGCGTGCAGGACGATGAAATCGATCACGTAGCCGAGTCGAAAGCGGTCTGTCAGGTTTCCCAGAATGCCCGCGAGCAACAGCGCACACGCGCCGAGGACACGATCGTCGTTTCGCGGTGTGCGCAGGAAGTAATAGAAGACGGCGACCGCGGCGGCCACCGCCAGCACGACGAAGAACCAGCGACCAAACGAGCCGCCTTCCTGCAACTGTCCGAACGCGATGCCGGGGTTCTCGGTGTAGATGAACTGAAAGAAGCCGGGAATGACCACGCGCTCATCACCAAACCGCAGCGCCCTCACAGCCCACGCCTTCGACGCCTGATCGGCAAGGTAGATGCCGAGGGCAGCCAATAGATATCCGGCGCGCCACGCGAAGCGCATGCGAAGATCCGAAG
>DATENQ010000448.1:0-2973 GCA_035275005.1 Pyrinomonadaceae bacterium
AATAGTCTTGAGTTGCTCTCGCGCGTAATGTGGTTGGCGCGCGAACGCAGTCTCCATGTGGTCAACGTTGACTCGACAATCTTGCTCGAAAAGCCAAAACTCAGAACCTACGTCGACGCCATGCGTGAGAACATCGCGGGCGTGTTGGGTATCGATGTGGATTGTGTCAGTGTGAAGGCGAAGACGGGCGAGGGAGTCGATGCGGTGGGGCAGGGGTTAGCTGTGACCGCTCAAGCCGCTGTTCTTATGGAGAGCAAAGCAGCTTGAGGCCACAGGACGTCATAAGAAAAAAGAGAGACGGGCTGAGTCTATCGCGTGAAGAGGTCGATTTCTTCATCGAAGGAGTTACCAACGGCCGCGTCGCTGATTACCAGGTTAGCGCACTCCTCATGGCCATTTACCTGAATGGCATGAATGATGCCGAGCAGCAGGCATTAACGGAAGCCATGCTCAACTCCGGCAACATTCTCGACTTCACTGACATTCCCAAACCGAAAGCAGACAAACACTCGACCGGCGGCGTGGGTGATAAGACTTCGATCATCATCGCTCCGCTCGTCGCGGCCTGCGGTGTTTGTGTGCCGATGATCTCGGGACGTGGTCTCGGTCACACTGGCGGCACGCTCGACAAGCTGGAATCGATTCCCGGATATCGCGTGGCGCTCAGTGCGGGTGAGTTCAAAGAGGTGCTCGACAAGGTTGGTTACGCGATGGCTGGACAAACTGCCGAGCTCGCGCCCGCGGACAAGAAGATGTACGCGCTGCGCGACGCGACCGCGACAGTCGAAGCGATACCTTTGATCGTTGCTTCGATCATCTCGAAGAAGGGCGCCGCCGGTCTCGATGCGATGATCATCGACGTGAAGGTCGGCAACGGCGCGTTCATGCGCGAAGAGGACAGGGCGAGAGCGTTGGCCCATGCGCTCGTGAGCACCGGAAACTCGTGCGGCATCAAAACGCGTGCGCTACTGACCGACATGAACCAACCGCTGGGCGGCGCAGTCGGAAACTCGCTCGAGATCGAAGAGTGCATCAACATCCTGCGCGGTGAGGCTAACGAAGCTGCGGCGCCGGTGCTGGAGTTGTCGCTCGAGCTCTCGGCGCACATGCTTCTGCTCGCAAACGTCGACCAGTCGATCGACACGGCGCGGCAACGTTTGCAGGACGTGTTGGATTCGGGCAAGGCGCTGGAATGCCTGCAAAGCAACGTCGAAGCGCAGGGCGGCGATCCCCGTGTTTGCGATGCGCCGGGCGATTTTCTACCTTTGGTAAGCGAAACCATTAAGGTAGAATCCCCGCGCTCTGGCTTCATTACAAAGGTCGATACTACGGAGATTGGTCACGCGATTGCTGCCATCGGTGGCGGGCGCGTGCGCATCGAAGACACAGTGGATCCGACAGTTGGTTTTACTTCCGAATTGAAATTAGGTGATCAGATCCGCGCCGGCGAGGCGATTGGGACGGTCTACTGCGCGGATAGCGCAGCAGCGGCGGAAGCGGCACGTCGTATCCAGGCGGCGTATGAGATCACAGACGCCCCGATTGAGTTACCGAAGTTAGTGAAGGAGATCGTTAACGAATGACAAAGAATTTCTCGCGCAAAGGCGCAAAGGCGCAAAGAACGTTGCTTGGAGTCCGGCAGGCTTTGCCCCTTTGCGCCTTTGCGCGAGAAAAACTGTTGTTGGTCATGGTAGTGTTGATGGCGTTGGCGCTCTCGGGTTGTGGTGGCAGCTCAGCTGCCGAAGACTCTTCCAAGATTAAGGTCGGGATTGTTTTCGATATCGGCGGTAAGGACGATCGTTCTTTCAACGCTGCTGCGTGGGAAGGTGTGCAGCGTGCCGCACGCGATCTGCCGATCGTTTTGCGCGACATCGAGCCGGGCACTCCGAACGCTATCGAGCCCGCCATGCGCGCTTTCGCCGAACGCAATTTCGATCTGATCATCGGCGTAGGTTTCGCACAGGCGCCGATCATGGAGTCAGTCGCGAAAGATTATCCCCACATTCATTTCGCTATCATCGACGGAGTCAGCAAACTGCCGAACGTCGCGTCTCTGACCTTCAAAGAACACGAAGGCTCGTATCTCGTCGGCATGCTCGCCGCCAAAACTTCACGTACAGGCACGATCGGTTTTCTCGGCGGCATGGACATTGGCCTGATTCATCGTTTCGCAAAGGGTTATGAAGAAGGCGCCCTGGCCGTGAATCCTAACATTCGCGTGAAAAAGAATTACGTTGGCGTGACTGACGCCGCATGGAACAACCCCGGCAAGGGTAAGGAACTGGCATTAGCCCAGATCGGCCAGGGCGCTGACGTGATCTTCACTGCCGCGGGCAATTCCGGCCTCGGTGCTTTCGACGCCGTCGAGCAACAGGGATTACAGAATGGCCGCGCCACGCACTTCGTGATCGGCGTCGATTCCAATCAGAATATGGTCAAACCGGGTTTTGTTCTGACCAGCATGGTGAAGCGTGTCGACAACGCGGTCTACGACATCGTGAAGGAGGTCGTGGACCACAAATTCTCACCGGGGATACACGTTTTTGGTTTGGACAAAGACGGCGTCGGCTACGCGATGGATCAATACAACCAGAATCTCGTAAGTCCCGAAGCGATCCAGGAAGCCGAAACCGCCAAGAAGAAGATCATCGCCGGTGAGATCAAAGTAACCGACGCTATAGGTAGTTAGCCACGGATTACACGGATGAACACCGGATCAGAACATAATGAATAATCCGCGTTAATCCGTGTTACCCGTGGCTCATTAAGACCTCAGAATGCTGGAACTCAGAAATATCACGAAACGCTTCGGCGATGTTTTGGCTAACGACAACGTCAACATCGTCGTTAAGCCGGGAACGATCCATGCCATCGTTGGTGAGAATGGCGCCGGTAAGTCGACGGCGATGCGGATCGCATACGGTTTCTACACCGCCGACAGTGGCGAGATCCTCGTCGACGGCAAAGCGGTTG
>DATENQ010000449.1:0-9543 GCA_035275005.1 Pyrinomonadaceae bacterium
GACGGGCGGCCACGGAGTGCCGCCCCTACAGTTGCACCTTTGAAGAATGAATCTGCTAAATAAAATTTTTTGTTTTTGTGTTTTGATCGCCGGAATGGTTTTTATCCCCGGGTGCGGCAAGCGCAGGCCGCCGCTGCCGCCCGTCGAGCGCGTGCAGCAGCGTACGGAGTTTCTGTCAGGCGCGCAGCAAGGGAATGAAGTGATACTCAGTTGGCCGGCGCCGCAACGTAATGCACCTGACAGCAGCGTACAGAGCATCAGGCGAATCGATGTTTACCGGCTCGCTGAAAAGCCGGGTGCGCCGCTCGCGCTGACTGAAGAGGAGTTTGCTGCGCGCGCGACGCTGGTCGGATCGGTTACGTCCGAACAGATTCAGACTGCGGGCGACACTCTCACCTATCGAGACGCGCTCGAGCTTGCCGGGCAACCCACTCGTCTGCGTTACGCGATTCGTTATGTCAACGCGTCGGGCCAACGAGCAGCATTCTCCAACTTCCTGAGTATCGAGCCGGCAGCGCGTATCGCACAGGCGCCCACACTCGCGGCAGACGTCAAGATCGCGGAAGATGCGATCAAGCTCTCGTGGCAACCACCCGCGGCCAACATCGATGGCTCGACGCCGGTGAATCTTCTCGGCTACAACGTCTATCGCACCGATGAGTCGCAAACGGCGCCGGCTAATCAGCCGCTCAATACTGAGCCGATCTCGGGAACGGAGTACGCGGACAAGAATTTCCAGTTTGGAAACAACTACCGTTACATCGTTCGTTCAGTTTCACTCGGCACGGGAGGCGCGCAGGTAGAAAGTCTTAACTCCAACCCGGTTTCTGTTTCGCCAAAAGATGTGTTCGCGCCGAGTGCGCCCGAACGACCGAGCATCGCGGCGCCGGAGCCGGGATCCGCGAGGCTTGCGATCTTTTTTGCGGCGAATAAAGAGACTGACATCGCGGGTTATAACATCTATCGCTCGACCGATCCGGATCTCCCGAAACAGAATTGGACGAAGCTCAATCAGACGCTGTTGACGCGCACGACATTTCAGGACGACAAGGTTGAGTCTGGCAAGACTTACTATTATTACGTGACCGCAGTCGACAAAGCCGGAAATGTCAGTCCGCCATCTGAAGTGGGATCCGAGAAAGCGCCTTAACAGATGAAACTATGTCGCATCTCACATCCGAGTTTGCCCGCGCCTCGCTTTGCGGTGCTTGTGGACTCTAACGTCTTCCCTCTTCCAGTCGATTACAATTTCGAACGTATAACAACCCCGAATGAACAGGAAGCGCTCGCGTTGGACGAAGTGAAACTGCTCGCGCCGGTTGCGCCTTCGAAGGTCGTCTGTGTTGGTCGGAACTATCGCGAACACGCAGCGGAGTTAGGCAACAAGATGCCCGATGAGCCGTTGCTCTTTCTCAAAGCGCCGTCGTCAGTGATTGCCTCAGACGATTCAATCGAGCTACCGAACGCTTCACAACAGGTTGAGCACGAAGGCGAGCTTGGCGTCGTAATCGGACGCACGGCGCGCAAGCTGTCGAGCAGTGACGATCCGCTGAGTTACGTTTTTGGCTACACCTGCGTAAACGACGTCACCGCGCGTGATCTACAGCGAAAAGACGTTCAATTCACGCGTGGCAAATCGTTTGACACGTTTTGTCCGGTGGGTCCGTGGATTGAGACTGACATCGATCCGAGCAATGTTGGAGTCGAGACGCGTCTGAATGGCGAAGTGAAACAAAAAGGCAACACGGCTGGCATGGCATTCCCTGTCGCCTTTCTTATAAGGTACATCTCTGAGATCATGACACTGTATCCCGGTGACTTGATTGCGACCGGAACGCCCGCAGGCGTCTCCCGTATGAAGCACGGCGATACAGTCGAAGTGGAAGTGAATGGGATCGGCGTTCTACGAAACCGCGTCTTCGATCCCAAAGAATGATAGGAGTCTTGCTATGAAATTTTTTCTTGACACTGCAAATTTAAACGACATACGCGAAGCCGCGTCACTGGGGCTGGCTGATGGTGTGACAACAAACCCGTCGCTGATCGCGAAAGAGGGCGACGTCGACTTCAAAAAACACATCGCCGCGATCTGTGAGATCGTCCAGGGGCCCGTCTCGGCTGAGGTGACGAGCCAGGACAAAGGCGGCATGGTTCGTGAAGGACTGGAGTATTCGAAGATTGCTCCAAACGTCGTCATCAAGTGCCCGCTGACCCGCGAGGGACTGAAGGCAACGCGACAATTGACGGATGAAGGAATCAAAGTGAATGTCACTTTGTGTTTCTCACCTGCGCAGGCGATTGTGGCTGCAAAGGCCGGCGCTGCATTCATCAGCCCGTTCCTCGGTCGTTTGGACGACATCGGCGAGAATGGATTGCTGCTGTTGCAAAACATCATCGAGATCTATCAGAACTACCCCTGGCAGACAGAGGTGCTGGCTGCGAGTTTGCGCCACCCGGTTCACGTGATCGAAGCGGCGCGCATGGGTGCAGACATCGCGACGATGCCGTTCAAGGTGATCGATCAACTTTTCAATCACCCGTTGACCGACAAGGGACAAGCGCAGTTTTTGGCCGACTGGGCGAAGAGTGGGAGAAAATAGGCCGCAGGAAATAGTCGTCAGCGTGCTGAAATACGATGGGCGTGAACATCGTCGCTGGCCGGCTCGAATAGCAAAAAACTCAGGGTCGCTCCTCGTGCTCGACGCGGTCTTCAATGAGGAGATCAAACACGAGCTGCTGGGAACGATTTCATCGGGAACGATCAGTACGGAATACTACTGGCTCGATCGCTGGTATAACGTCTTTCGCTTCAGCGACTCAAATCAGACGTTGCAAAACTTTTACTGCAACATCAATCAGCCGCCGAGTTTTGACGGACGCGTTCTGAGCTACATTGATTTAGACATCGACGTGCTGGTTGCGCCCGACTTCACGTACAAGATTCTCGACGTCAACGACTTCGAAGAGAACGCCAAACGATACGCCTATCCCGACGAGGTACAGGCGAATGCACGTGTGGCTTTGGCGGAGTTGATCTCACTCATCGAAACGCGCGCGTTTCCGTTCAACGAATAGATATGGCCTCAAAACAACAACCGAAACAATCAAAATCCCGGCTCGACGTCCTGCGCCAACGGAGCGTGCAAGCGGAACAGGGCGGCGGTACGGCGCGAGTGGAAAAACAGCACGAGGCCGGAAAGATGAGTGCTCGCGAGCGGATTGAGTTTCTGCTTGACGAAGGCTCATTCGAGGAGTTTGACAAGCTCGTGGTCCATCGTTCGCGAGACTTTGGATTAGACAAGCAGATCTACCCCGGCGACGGCGTGGTCACCGGGCATGGAACGATCGACGGGCGCAACGTGTTTGTGTTTGCGCAGGATTTCACGGTGTTTGGTGGTTCCCTTTCCGAGACGCACGCGGAAAAGATCTGCAAGGTGATGGACCTTGCGATGAAAGTCGGTGCTCCGATTATTGGTCTTAACGACTCGGGCGGCGCGCGTATTCAGGAGGGTGTTGTCAGTCTCGGTGGTTACGCGGATATCTTCCTGCGCAATACGCTGGCGAGCGGAGTGGTGCCGCAGATCAGTTGCATCATGGGGCCGTGTGCTGGTGGCGCTGTTTACAGCCCGGCGATTACTGACTTCAACATCATGGTGAAGGACACGTCGTACATGTTCATCACCGGTCCGGACGTGATCAAGACGGTGACGCATGAAGAGGTCACAAAAGAGGCGCTGGGTGGTGCCGTTACGCACAACAGCGTCTCCGGTGTCGCCCATTTCGCTGCCGACTCCGACGAACATGCGCTGCGGATCGTGCGCGAGCTCTTCTCGTTCATTCCTTCGAACAACCTTGAAGATCCGCCGCGCGTAGAGGCCGGCGATCCCATCGATCGACTCGAGCCGAAGCTGAACGACATAATTCCTGAAGCTTCAAATCAACCGTATGACATTCGCGACGTCGTAAACGCCATCGTCGACGATGGTTATTTCTTTGAAGTGCAGCAGATGTTTGCGCCAAACATTTGTGTTGGATTTGCGCGACTCGGTGGACGTTCTGTCGGCATCGTTGCGAACCAGCCTGCGTTTCTGGCGGGCGTACTTGATATCGCTGCCTCGGTCAAAGGCGCGCGCTTCGTTCGATTTTGTGATTGCTTCAATATCCCGCTGATCACGTTTGAGGATGTACCGGGATTTCTGCCGGGCGTCTCGCAGGAGCACGGCGGCATCATCACTCACGGCGCCAAGCTTCTATACGCTTTTGCTGAAGCGACAGTGCCGAAAGTCACTGTGATCACGCGCAAGGCATACGGCGGCGCTTATTGTGTGATGGCTTCAAAGCACATACGCACCGACGTAAACTTCGCGTGGCCTTCAGCGGAGATAGCAGTGATGGGAGCCGAAGGCGCGGTGGGGATCCTCTACCGGCGCGAGCTCAACGATGCACAGGATAAAGAGTCAGCGCGCAACAGCAGAATTGTCGAATTGCAAGACAAGTTCGCCAACCCCTACATCGCCGCGGAGAGAGGATTCGTTGACGAAGTGATTGAGCCCGCGCAGACACGATCAAAGCTGATTAGGGCTCTGAGTCTGCTGGAAAACAAACGCGACACGAATCCACCCAGGAAGCACGGCAACATCCCCCTTTAATTCTCGAAAGGCGCAAAGGGCGCAAAGAAAAGCCGCTAAGAAAACTTGGCGTCTTTCTTTGCGCCCTTTGCGCCTTTGCGTGAAACTTTACTCCGCAGGCTCGAAGGCGATGAGCCTTGAGGCGGGATCAAAGGTGATGCGGAATGGGAAGAGCGCGCGGCGCCCGATGATGATCGGTGTTCCCGGCGCAACTCCAGTCAAGACATCTGTCGGCACGTTGTTCAAAACAAGCGCGCCAATATTGACTGTGTGTGGCTCGACCTTTCGCGATTGAACTGCGCCACCGCCCAGGTCGTGAGTCGTGTTTCCACTACGCCGGTGATTCGCGCCGCTGACCTCATTCAACGCGAGACCAAATCCCGATCCAGTGTCAATCAATGCCAGTCGTCCATCACCAAGCCGTACAAACGGTCGATCGTTCCCTACCCAACGCACCACAGCTCCCTCAGGCGGCACGTCATTCAATCGCAGGCGGTACGTCGCCGTGTCAAAAACATGTAACTCGCGATTCGGCAGGTCAAACGAATATCCAAACGATTTGAAGACCTCAGTCGGATCCAAAACGCCATCAATCGAACCCGGCAAGTTACCAACGATCGCAGCCGAAAAACTTCCGGGAACCTGATTGTCACGCCGGCCCAACGCTAACCCTGCAATCCGCGTCTCCTGGTCTGAAGAAATCGGCGAAGTGCTGAGGCCACCCACGAGCGGCCTGCGAGATTTTGTCACTTGCAGTCGCGCGCGCTCGACCACGTTGCGACTGATGAGCGAAACGCCGGCGCCCGTATCAATCGCAAAGACAAACGGACCCGCGCCATTGATCCATCCGCTCGCCAACAGCCCACTGCTTTCATCACGCAGGCGAATCGGTGCGACAGGTTCGGTCACTCTCGGTTGCTGATCACGTTGATGGGCGATTCCTTTAATCGGAACCGCCCATGCAACTAATACAACACTGAGAGTACTTAGAGCGATAGCAAGTTTAGCTTTGCTCATTAGTAGTTACGATCTCGGTTGCGCAGTTTGTAGGTCCACAACGCTGAACCACCCGCACCCGACAGCCCACCGATCAAAGCGCCCTTCTTACCACCAATCAGTCCGCCGATAGCAGCGCCTGCACCGGTACCCATCGCAACTGTCAACTTATCGCGGTGCTTGTCCCAGAAGCTGCGCTTGCGCGGCTGATAGTCGTAATAAACCCGATTAGACGCCGTGCGGCTGCTGCCACCGTTGCGATACACGACCCGAGTCGGAGTGCGTCTGCTGGTTGTCGTCACCGTTCGCTGTTGGGCTTGAGTGCCTGCGGCTGCGGCGAATCCGTCCGCAAAACCTGTCTTATATGCCGTCTGCTCGCCTGCAGTGTTGAACTCGGTCGGAACCATTTCATTGTCCGAAACCGGTTCAGCGGTTTTCGCGGTTTCCTGAGCCGAAGCTACTCTGGTTTCAGCAGCGGCCGGCTGACTCTTGTGCATAACCAGTGCGCCTACTGAACCACCGACGAGCGCGGCAATCAAGGCCACCGGGAGTAATTTGTTTGTCATAATCATCGCTCTGCTTCTCCTTGCAAAAGATCCAGTACTTCCCAACGTACGTCGGGAGTTTTAGCAAGCGCTATTCCTCAGTGTCGGGTGGTTTGAAGAAGACGGTAACTGCCTGTAATTTTATCAATCAACGCGTGAGAATGGTGACTTGCAACAATTTCACAAGTGAAATCCAATGCTCCATACCCGATATCGGCCACAGAAAAACGCGGATGGGATACGGATTTAATCCGTTCTCCCATCCGCGTAATCTGTGGTTTCCTTTTGGTTAGGCAGCGCGTTGAGCAGGCTTACTTAACAGCTCCAGCGCTTTCTTCATCTGTAGATCCTCGGTAGCGGGTTTGACCGCAGGAGCCGGTGTCGTCTCTCGCTTTTCATTCCCTGTTTCTGGTTTGACGATATCGTCGTCATCGTTACCAGTCAGGTCATCAGGATCGACGCTTTCGGCAATCTCCGGACCCTTGACTTCAACTGTCGGAGCCACACCCGAATGAGCGCGATCTTCGCCCAGGAATGTTTTCCCGTTGGCGCTCGCCCACTTAACGGTCGTCAGCAACAGACCATCGCCACCGCGCAATGAAAAGAGCTGTTGTTCAGTTCCAGCACCAAAACTCTTCTCGCCCACGACCTGACCACGGTTCCGATCCAACAACGCTGACGCAACCACTTCCGCCGCGCCGGCCGTGCCGGTGTCGATCAACGCCACCACCGGGCCTGTAAACTTTGCCAACTCCGGATCCGCCGTAAACGTTTTCAACGCCTTCCCTTCACGTCCAATCGTTTGCGCAAGAACGCCATCTTTGAAGAAGAGATTCGTAACTGCGACGGCTTCGGTCAGCGAACCACCTGCGGTGTCGCGGAGGTCAAGCACGATCTTCTGCGCGCCCTGCTTCATTAGATCCTGAAGGCGATTTCGTACGTCGGCAGACTCGCCATCAGCAAAACTGTTGATTCGCAGGACGCCGACGCGTCCGGCTTCCATTCTGGCTTCGGCAGCCGCAGCGCGTGTCGAACCACGCTTGACAGTCACCGTCAGCGGGCTGGAATTCGCACGCAGCACTCGCAGCTTAACTTCACTTCCCGCGGCGCCGTTCAAAAGCTGTTTGGCGTCATAGAGTGAAATGTCTCGCGTGGCTTTGTTATCGATGTACTCTATGATGTCGCCCGGTTTGAGTCCGGCCTGATCAGCCGGCGAGCCTTTCATCGGCGCGATCACGTAAAGATACGAAGCATACTGTGAAAGCTCAGCTCCGATGCCAGCCTGATTGTCTTTACTGCTGGCGTTGAACTCGCGTACTTGCTCGGGCGTCAGGTAGGTCGAATAAGGATCGAGTCCGTAGGCGAGGCCGCGCAACGCGCCTGCCCGAACCTTCTCCATGTTTGGTTCATCTACATAATCGTTCTGAATGTGCTGGAGCACGCTCTCGAAAATACGCAACTGCGCATTGGGGTCGTTTGAAGGCTGTTGCGCGCGTGTCGAAATCCAACCACCCACAGCGGTATAGAGAGTCAGCGTGGCGGACAGCAGCGTCAGAATGAACTTGGTACGAAATGACATTTACCTACCTCATCGATTACGTTAGAGCCCGGATCAACAAAAGATCGCACGTTTTGCGAATCGAAACGTATGATACAGGCGGTATTTACAGGGTGCAAGCTAATCCACAGATTACGCAGATTCGCCAAAATGATCTGTGTGATCTGTGGATAAAACTTTGAGCAGGTCGTGCAAAGATCAAAGAATAAATCTCAGGTTACTGGACCAATTCTCGCTCTCGATCTTGGCGAAAAACTTGTCGGAGCGGCAATCTCGGACGAGAGGCTGATAACAACTAAACGACTTCCGCCGCTCAAACGTTCGAGCTGGAAAAAACTACTTCAAGACATCCGAAACGTGGTCGAGCGGTTTGACGCCAAAAGCATAGTAGTTGGTTTGCCGTTACGCATGGATGGAACTGAAGGAGATGCGGCCCAAAACGTCCGTCGCCTGGCCTCGAACCTGGCCAAATCGGTTGCGCAGCCGGTCTATCTTCAAGATGAGCGCTTGACATCCTTCGAAGCCACGGAGAATTTAAAGGCAGAGGGCCTGAAGCCTGAAGACATCCCGGCACTCGTGGACGGCGAAGCGGCAGCCACGATCCTGCGAGACTTTCTGGTAACCGATCAGGAAAGAATGCGCGTCGATCTGCCTGCGGTCCCTGCTGATAGAGGCCACTAAAATCAGGACACAACAGACGAATGAAGCGGCTAATAATTGTGATAATCCTCGTGGCTCTGCTCGCCACGGCTGCTCTTGGAGCCTGGACGTATTACGACCTCCACAAACCCATCGCCCACACGAAAACCGGACAATACATCGAGATTCCCAGAGGAACGTCCCCGAGCTCGATCATCAGCAAACTAGCGGCTGAAGGTGTGATCAAGAACGAATGGCCCTTAAAGCTTTACTTGAAGAGCACCGGAGCCGGATCGACGTTGAAAGCAGGCGAATACGACTTCCCTTCGCCCATTTCGCCTC
The DNA here is from genome assembly GCA_035275005.1 of Pyrinomonadaceae bacterium. Classification (GTDB taxonomy): domain Bacteria; phylum Acidobacteriota; class Blastocatellia; order Pyrinomonadales; family Pyrinomonadaceae; genus PSRF01. Next base: position 8,709 of record DATENQ010000449.1, read on the forward strand.
TCGGCGTCCTCGCAAAGCTTCAGCAAGGTGAGAGGCGACTCAACCGCCTGACCATCATCGAAGGCTGGACTCGTTGGGACATCGCGCGCGCAATGGCGCAGGTTCCGGAGTTCAAACTCTCAGGCGAGGCTCAGGCGTTAGAGTTAATGGATAACGTGAGCTTGATTAGCGACCTCGACCCGGAAGCGAAAAACCTTGAAGGCTATCTCTTCCCTGATACCTATGAGTTTTCTCCGGAAACGACGCCGGCGGAACTGATCGAGATGATGGTCAAGCGGTTTCGCGGTGTGTGGAAACCTGACTGGACCGAGCGGGCGCGTAGTCTCAGCTTGACTCCGCGGCAAATCGTGACTACCGCATCGATCATAGAGACTGAAGCTAAACTCGATGACGAGCGACCGATCGTGGCGTCGGTTATCTACAACCGTTTACGCAAGGACATTCCGCTCGCCGTTGATTCCAGCGTTATCTACGCGTCGAAACTCGAGGGCAAGTGGCGTTACGACGGCAAGGTTTACCTGAGTGATATACAGAGGCGTTCTCCATACAACACTCGAATCTTTGCGGGACTGCCGCCGGGACCAGTTGCCTCACCTGGTGAGAGTTCGCTTAAAGCGGCTTTGAACCCAGCCACGTCTGACTATCTCTACTACGTCCGCAATCCCGATCGCGACGACGGCGCACACAACTTCTACTCAAACGGCGCCGAATTCGAGACAGGCGTCCAGGCTTTGCGCAAGTGGGAACGCGAGCGCGACGCAAGAGAAAGAACACAGCGATAATTGTAGGGGCGGCACTCCGTGGCCGCCCGTTGCACGTGGTAATTGCGAGACGG
>DATENQ010000450.1:0-15397 GCA_035275005.1 Pyrinomonadaceae bacterium
GCGGCTAAGTTCGTACGCTCGGATCAGGTCTTCATGTCGTAACGTGAGCCCGATATCATCCAGCCCTTCCAACAAGCAGTACCTCTGAAACTCACTCACGACGAACGGAATCGATAAACCGTCGGCATCCTCAACAACCAACCGCTCGAGATCGACAGTCAACTCATAACCCTCGCGCTCCTGCGCACGCTTCATGATCTCTTCAACATTCACCGCGATCGGCAGCATCCCATTCTTAAAGCAGTTGTTCGCAAAAATATCCGCAAACGACGGCGCGATGATTACCCGAAACCCAAACTCACCAAGCGCCCACGGCGCATGCTCACGCGACGATCCACATCCGAAATTCTTGTCCGCAACCAGAATCGACGCTCCCTGATAACGCGGCTCATTCAATACAAATTCCATATTCAGCTGGCCGTTAGGCAGGTAACGCCAGTCGTAAAACAGAAACTCTCCAAACCCCGTGCGCTCGATGCGTTTCAAAAACTGCTTCGGGATAATCTGATCCGTGTCGACATTCGCGCGAGCGAGTGGCGCAACCAGCCCGGTGTGTTGGCGGAAGGCTTTCATCACTTAAACTCCCACTGCCTGACGTCCGTGAAATGTCCTTTGATCGCGGCCGCCGCGGCCATCATCGGACTGACCAGATGCGTTCGACCGCCGCGTCCCTGGCGTCCTTCGAAGTTTCGATTACTCGTGGACGCACAACGCTCGCCCGGTTGCAGAATGTCCGCATTCATCCCCAGACACATCGAGCATCCCGCCTCGCGCCATTCAAACCCCGCCTCGTGAAAAATCCGATCGAGCCCTTCGCGTTCCGCCGTCTTCTTCACGTCCTGCGAACCCGGCACAACCATCGCACTCACCGAAGAATTGACGCGGTAACCTTTCACGACACGCGCCGCAGCCCGGAGATCTTCGATACGCGCGTTCGTACACGAACCAATGAACGCGCGATCGATCGCGATATCACGAATGTTGGTGCGCGGCTTGAGCGCCATGTATTCGAGCGCGCGCTCGGCCGCCTGCCGATCAGCCGCGCTCTTCGCCTCCGCCGGATCGGGAACATAGCTCGTAACCGGTACAACCATGCCCGGGCTCGTTCCCCACGTTACAAACGGCTCGAGTCGCGCAGCATCAATCTCCAACGTTCGATCAAACACTGCATCATCGTCGGTCGCAAAAGTTTTCCAGTAATCGACGGCTTTCTCCCAAGCCTCGCCCGACGGCGCAAACCTGCGGCCTTTGAGATATGCAAACGTCGTTTCATCAGGAGCGATCATTCCCGCGCGCGCGCCGGCTTCGATGCTCATATTGCAGAGCGTCATGCGCCCTTCCATCGAAAGCGCGCGCACTGCCTCGCCGGCGTATTCGATCGCGCATCCAGTCGCGCCGTCAGTGCCGATCTGTCCAATGATGCTGAGCGCGAGATCCTTCGCCGTAACACCCTCAGGAAGCGTTCCGTTTGTTTGCACTCTCATTGTCAGCGGCTTGTTCTGCGGCAGGCACTGCGTCGCGAGCACGTGCTCGACCTCGCTCGTCCCAATGCCAAACGCAAGCGCGCCGAACGCGCCGTGCGTGCTCGTGTGACTATCGCCACAGACGATCGTCATACCCGGCTGCGTGAGACCAAGCTCCGGACCAATGACGTGAACGATACCTTGCTCGGGCGAGTGAATGTCGAAGAGTTGAATGCCGAATTCCCGGCAGTTTTGGCGCAGCGTTTCAACTTGCTTTGCCGCCGTGGCATCCGCGATGGGCAGACTGCGGTCAGTGGTAGGAACGTTATGATCGACGGTGCCGAAAGTAAGATTCGCACGTCTTACTTTTCGGCCCGCCTGGCGCAAGCCCTCAAATGCCTGGGGAGACGTCACCTCATGAATAAGGTGTAGATCGATATAAAGGAGTGTCGGCTCGTCGCGCGCCTCACGAACAACATGCGCATGCCAGAGCTTGTCGAATAACGTCTTCATTGCAAAGCAAATCCTAACCACAAAGGCACAAAGACACTAATTTATAATTCATTTTTGTGCCTTAGTGCCTTTGTGGTTCAAATGTTATACGGCGTGATACGCGTGACGCATGTCTGCAATCTCAGTGACGGCTTCGCAGACCACTTCGCCTAGCTCGCTCGTCGTAATTACGTAACCGCCGGTACCTTTCGCGATGTCCGGCGTGCGGTAGCCCGCGTCGAGCACGTGCTCGATCGCAAGCTCGATGTCAATCGCTTCCTGCTCGAGTTGGAACGAGTGGCGCAACATCATCGCCGCCGACGCGATCGCGCCGCAAGGATTGGCGGTGCCACTACCTGCGATATCCGGCGCGGAGCCATGCACCGGCTCATACAGTCCCACTTCGCCGCCAATCGTTGCTGACGCGAGCATTCCCAACGAGCCCGTGATCACCGCTGCCTCGTCCGAAAGAATGTCGCCGAAGAGGTTCTCGGTTAACAGCACATCGAAACGGCGCGGGTTCGTGATCAAGTGCATCGCACACGCGTCGACGTAGAGATGTTCGAGCATGACGTCCGCGTATTGCTCAGACACGCGCGTAACTGTCTGGCGCCACAGTTGCGACGTCTCCAGCACGTTTGCTTTATCAACCGAAGTCACTTTGCCGCGTCGTTTGCGCGCGGCTTCAAAGGCGACTCTCGCGACGCGCTCGATCTCCTCGACTGAATAACGCATCGTGTTGCGCGCGACTGTAGTTCCGTTTGCGGAGTCGATCCCGCGCGGCTCACCGAAATACAGGCCGCCGAGCAACTCGCGCACGATCAGAATGTCAGCACCGTATGCGATCTCTTCGCGCAACGGCGAGCACGCGGCAATCGACGAATAAGACATCGCCGGGCGTAAGTTCGCATAACCACCGAGGGCGCTGCGCAGCAACAACAGCCCCGCCTCAGGCCGTTGATTCGGCGGCAGGCGATCGTATTCCGGAGCGCCGACCGCGCCGAGCAACACCGCGTCAGATGCAAGACACGCGTCGAGCGTGTTTCTCGGCAACGGCGAGCCGTACTGCTTGATGGCAACACCGCCGATCGCTTGTTCTTCAAACTCAAACCGGTAGCCGTGAATTGCCGCAACTGCCTCCAGCACGCGTACTGCTTCGGCAGTGACTTCTGGTCCAATCCCGTCGCCGGGAAGCGTTGTAATTCTGGTTTTCATTGCTTACTTAAAACCTCAGGCCGCTGCGCCAACGACGTTGCTTAGCAGCGAAATTAGATCCTGATCGTAGATCCGCTTCTTCTTATCCGCAAGGTTTGTGAATTGCGCATACGCCTCATCAAGCTCCGCCGGAGTAATGTCGTAACCGAGCTCGGTGTAGCGTAGCGAGAGTGCGTGCCGTCCGGAATGTTTGCCGAGCACCAGCGAGTTTGCCGGCACGCCGACTGATTCCGGAGTCATGATCTCATAGCAGAGTGGATTGTTAATCACGCCGTGCTGGTGAATGCCCGCTTCGTGCGCGAAAGCGTTGCGGCCGACGATTGCTTTGTTTGGCTGTACGTCGAAGCCGACGATGCTCGACAGCAGTTGGCTAGTAGGATAAAGCTCGGTGGTCCTAATGTTTGTCGCGTATGGGAGACGATCGGCACGTACGTGCAGCGCCATCACGATCTCTTCGAGCGACGCATTGCCGGCGCGCTCGCCGATGCCGTTGATTGTGCACTCAACCTGGCGTGCTCCTGCTTCAATCGCGGCGAGACTGTTTGCGACAGCGAGGCCGAGATCATTGTGGCAGTGCACGCTGATGATTACATCTCGATCTCTGACGACTCTTTCGCGCACTTGTTGGACCAGATGTGTGTACTCCACCGGCGTCGTGTAACCGACAGTGTCCGGGACGTTGAGCACTGACGCGCCCGCATCGACTGCCGCTTCGAGCACCTCGCAGAGATAATCGATATCGCTGCGCGTCGCGTCTTCGGCGGAGAACTCGACGTCTTCGGCGTAGTTGCGTGCCTGTCGCACGGCGGCGCGAGTCATATCGATCACTTCGGAACGACTCTTCTTTAATTTGTGCTCGAGATGGATGTCGGAAGTGGCGCAGAACGTGTGAATTCGTGGATGAGCAGCGTCTTTCAGTGCCTCGGCGGCGCGGGCGACGTCCTGTTCCGCAGTGCGACACAGCGCGGCGACCGCAACTCCCCGGCACTGGGCCGCGACGGCCCTGACGGCGGCATAATCACCTTCCGAGGCGATCGGAAATCCGGCTTCAATGATGTCGACGCCGAGGTCCTGGAGCTTCATCGCCATCCGGACCTTCTCTCGCAGGTTCATCGAGCAGCCGGGCGACTGTTCGCCATCGCGCAAGGTTGTGTCAAAGACGTGGACTATGTTTTGTGGCATGGAGAAGGATGCTACGGAGGGTTGGGCCAAGAGTCAAAGCTATAATCTTTATAGAAAGATTAAATCAATTAATAAACCGCAGATAGACGCAGAGAAACGCTGATCAGCGTTTTTCTGCGTTCATCTGCGGCTTATTTGCTGGGGACTTCCGAGATGCGGCGGGCATATTCCTCGAATTGGCCCGTGTAATAAAGCCGGGTGAGTTCTTTTTCGAGCGGCGTTTGCCGGATGCGAGCTCGGATCTCGCGGAAGATCTTTTCCTTGAGCCAGTAGCCGTGATCGTAGCGCTCGCCGATCGCCGACGCTGAAGCGAGCTTATCGATCTCCGGCGTCGTCAGGCCACGTCGCCACGCGGCGCGATACACCATCAATGCTTCCTGAAACGACTGGTTCGCGATTTGGGTGAACAAAGTATTAAGCCCTTGCCAGCGTTCTTTGTGTGTATCTATCAAGGGCACAACATCCGGATGCCGGTTACCAGGCGTGCGATAGTCGAGCAGCGATACCTTCAAGTCGATCGTGCGATCGCCGTCATAATCGTATTCAATCGTGTCTAAAAATCCGTTCTGATCGGTGTCCGTATACTTCACGACCTCTTCGACGCGCGGCGCGATCGGCTTTGGCGATGGCGTCTTTGAACCACCGTGAAATTCGCCATTCTTATCGACCGTCCACGCACCCCATTCCGCGCCGGCGAGGTGAAGTTTTCGATCAAACACGCCGACGTAGAGCTTGCCGTCGCCGGAATTGTCCTCGTCAAACTCTCCACGATCACCCAACGAATCCGCCTGCGGATGGCCCGAGATCCCGGGTCGCTCATTTTCCGCCGCCATCGCCAGTTCAGCGTAATTGCCCCGGCGCCACTTCTTCGTCGAATAGAGATCGATCTCCCTTGGTCCACCAAAGCCGTGCATCGGGTAGTACATCTCAACACGTTCCCAGCGATGATCGTCGTCGTCCTCGTCAAACACGAAATACATGCTCGCCCAGCGCGCGGTAAAGAACGAGTCGTAACTCTTCTCGTGCGGCATGTACATCAGCTCATCGATCTTCCGCCAGTTGTTCCACTGAAAGCAGCCGTCGAATTTCGGATTGCCTTTGAGCGCCGGATACTTGTGTACAAACGAGCGATACGGAACACCTGGTCCACCCGCGCCACGCAGCGACATGTCGTAGTCCGTTTCATTTCCTTTCGTGGAATCGTTGTCGAGATCGAACGTCGCAAAAGCCTCGCTCAGCACGCCCGTGAGTTTCGTGACGTCTTTGTCGAGCGGCGGCACGGGATCGAGCCAGCGGATCGCCATCTCACTGGCGCCGTCGTTATCGAAGTCGAAGAAAGCAAAGGGATTTTCCCAGTTCAAACGCGGATCGGTCAGCGATTGCGGCGGTCGATGCACTTTCAGAAAAACAGCGTCGCCGTTGTAATCCGGCAGCCAATCGGTCGTGCCGGTGTAGCCCCAGTTGTCATTGCCGAAGTCGTAGGTTTGCCAGTCGAGCCAGCCGAGCACGCCGTCTTTTTCAACGTCGACGAAGACCATCCAGTGCGACTCGGACGCGTCGTATTTTCCGTTGGACCACTCGCGGCCCTGCGTGACGAACGCTTGCAGATCGGCGCGGCCGTCGCCATCGTTGTCGGCCCATTTGATGTTGATGTCGAGCGCGCTGTCGTAGAGCCCGTCGCCATTCTTGTCGATCTGCATCACGTCGCCGACTTGATCACCGCGCGTATCAGTCGGCAGCATGTCGCCGTTCTCGTCGAGCCAGCGCACACGTTTGCCGTTCCACCAGCGCTCGAGAATGTCAGGCTTGCCGTCGTTGTTGATATCGAGTCGAACGATCTCGTCCGATGGCGTGGTGGATTTGAGCGCCGTCTTGCGCAGATCGGCGTTGCCGTTCTGGAAGAGGAACAACAGTGCGACGAATGTCAGGAAGGGGTTCATAAGGATATTTAAGCCGCAGAATTTTCACGCAAAGAAGCAAAGACAGCAAAGTGGTTTCAAGCCTACCTTTGCTGCCTTTGCGTCTTTGCGTGAAATATTTTTATAAGGAGAAGGTGCCGTAGAAGGCGCTGTTCTCACCCGAGCGCGACCATGGCTCGCCGACGGTCTTGCCGGAGTAGAGCGCTTTGGACGTATAGCCGACCTTGCGGTTTTCCAGGCCGACCAGCGGTGTATACCAGACGAGGTTCGGCATCTTGCAGCACAAATCGTTTGGCATTGCTTCCACATTGATTGCCGCTTCGTTCGTAACGACCGCGTACGTGCGACCGTTGCGCTCGAAGGTAATCGGCGCCGTGCGTACATCAACAATCTCGCCCAGTGAGGCGGCGTATTTTTCCTTGAGCGCGTTCATTATGGCCAGCGCCTGTGTGCGCGACGCCTGCGAGTCGATGATGACTTCGGATTTGCGTGCAGCATTACTTTCGCCGAGGTTCACGTCCGAGCTGACAATCGCCATCACGCGCACGCCACTGAGATCCACGCCCTGCCAGTTTCCGGAGGTAACATTCCACGCCATCAGCGCGTCGCGTCCCGTAGTGACGACTTCACCGTTGTAATGACACGCCCCGGCAAACACACTCGCCGTGCGTACCTCGACGTAATCACCCCGCAGACTGACATTCTCCGCGTGCGAACTGAAAACGAGCGCACTAACAGCCACAATCATCGCGAACGCTGCAATTAATCCTTTTCTCACTTTCCTTACCTCCGATTGCATTATAAGCCCTTGAGCGCGGATGTATAGCACGCGCGACCGGGGCCGCAGCGATCCGGATCGACGCGCCGGTTGTCAGGCCCGATCACTTCCTGCGTTTCACAGCACCAGACGTGGTTGGTCGCGTCGAGATATTCATCGGCGCTCGTCGCCAAACGATCGAGCATGAAATATTTCTTCGAACGCAGCGAGCCGCAGAATTGCGATTGGAGTGGTTCGACTGTTTCGTTTGCCATCTATACACCTCCCGCCCTGGCCAACGCGCGTCGCACGAGCGTTTGGGCCAACGGCACTTTGTACGCATTCTTCTCGAGCGGCCGGGCCTCGGCCAGCGCGATCTTGCCCGCTTCGGCGAGTACGTCCGGCTTTAACTCTTTTCCAACCAGGAACTTCTCCGCCGCCGGGACGCGCCACGGTACCGGCGCGACGCCGCCGAGTACGATCCGTGCGTCCTGCACCGTGCGACCATTGAGACGCACAGCAACCGCGGCGGACGCGAGCGCGAAGTCGAGCGACTCGCGCTCTTTGAACTTCAGATAAGTCGAGCGCGCGGCGAGCGGCGATGCGGGAACCTGAATCTCCGTGATGATCTCTTCGTTCTTCAAAACGTTTTCACGCCGAATATTTCCTTCCGACGGCAACGTGAAAAACTTATCGAGGGGAATAGCACGTTTGCCCGCGGCGCCCATGACAGTCACGCTTGCTCCCAGTGCGAGCAGCATCGGCGCCAGGTCCGAAGGATGAACGATGTACGACGGACCACCGCCGATGATCGCGTTGTACTTGTTCTCGCCCTTCGCGGCGTAACACTCGGAACCGCCCTTCTTCAAACAGTTGACTTCTTCGAGACGGAAATACCAGCAACGGGGCCGCTGGCAAAGATTTCCGCCGACCGTGCCGAGGTTCCGGATCTGCGGCGTCGCGATCGAATGTGCCGCTTCAACCAGCCCCGGAAAACTCTTGAGCACGCCGGCATGTTCTTCGAGCTCAGTCAACGTGACGAGCGCGCCGATCGTGAGCCCGCGTCCATTCAACGTGATCTTGTTCAAGCCACGAATGTTTTTCAGATTGACGAGTCGCGCCGGACGCGACGTGTAGTCTTTCATCGTGGTCAACAGATCCTGTCCGCCGGCAATCGGCCGCGGCGCTTCGTCGATATCGCCTGGCGAAGCAACGGTGAGCATCTTCACAGCCTCAGTGATTGTCGCGGGATTGGTCCACTCAAACGCTTTCATGTTCGTTCCTCAAGTTGAATATAGCCACAGATGAACACGGATAACACAGATTAGATCTATCCGTGTCCATCCGTGTTAATCCGTGGCTGAATTCGTCACTCCCATCAGGATCTTATCGGGTGTTATCGGCAACTCGCGAACGCGCACGCCACACGCGTTGAAGACCGCATTGGCTAGTGCGCCAACCGCGGGGATGATGCAGCCTTCGGCAATTCCGATCACTGCTTCGCGCTTATCGTCGTCGTCGATGATCGGCACCATCTCGGGCATCTCAAGCGTGCCCGGCACCTTGTAATCACCAAAACCGGGATTGAGCTGCATGCCGAGTTGCGCGTCCATCACTCGCCCTTCCCATAACGCCATCCCCAACGATTGGATCATGCCGCCATTGATCTGGCTCTCCATCGTCAACCGGTTTAACGGCAAGCCGCCATCCTGGATATGGACCATCTTGATCGGTCGGACGTGACCTGTCTCGACATCGACTTCAACTTCGGCAAAGCAAACACCGTGAACGCCGCGCGCCTGCAAGTCCGCGCGCCACTCGCCGTGCGACGTGATGCCCGCCGCAGGCAACGAAGCCGTAGCCTGTTGCCATGACAGCGACTGGTTATTGGCCGAAACCTTACCTCCCGCAAAAACGATCTCTTCAGGTTTCGGATTACCGAGCAGCGGCGCGACGCGCTCGGCCATTAACATGCGAGCCTTAATCGCGGCGTCTTTTACTGACGGTGACAGCGATGGCGCGGTGGTGGAACCACCGGAAGGATTCGCCGCGCCGAGTTTCGAATTGCCGATCCGTTCTTTGACGTCCTTTATCGTGAGGCCGAGCTCTTCCGCGACAATCGCACGCGTATAAGTGCGTGTGCCGGTGCCGAGATCCTGTGTGCCGACAGCAACGAGAACAGAGCCGTCACGCGAGATCGTCACGTCCACCTTGCACTGGTTGTTTCCACCACCGCCCCACGTGCCGACAGCGCAACCCATCCCGCGTTTCAATGGACCAGCATTGCCGCCCGCCACCGGGTTTCTCCTGGACCAACCGATCTCTTTTGCGCCTCGATCCAACTGCCGGTGATACACCTGATCGGTCAAATTCTTTTTACGAAACTCGACCGGATCCATCTTGATCTTGTAAGCGAGCTCGTCCATAAGCGACTCAACCGCAAACGACGCCTGCGGGTGACCCGGCGCGCGCATCGCGATCGAAGAGTCTTCGTTCGTGTGCAGCGCATAAACCTCGCGATACGTGTCGCCCATGCGATAAATGTACGGCTGTCCGGCCTGCGAGCCCTGGCCGATGCCGCCGAGTCGATACTGCCGCGCCTGTAGCGCGATGATCGTGCCGTCGTTCTTCACGCCCGCTTTCAGCTTTTGCCACGAGCCAGAGCGATTACCCGCCATTACAAATTCGTCATAGCGCGTAAACATCAGCTTCACCGGCGCCTTTGTTTGTTTCGACAGCCGGCACGCGAGCAATCCTTCGAGACCCAGCCCGAACTTCGAACCAAAGCCGCCACCCATGTGCTCGACGCTGACGGTGACGTTGCTTTCAGCTAGTCCCAACTCTTTCGCGGCATCGGCAGCGATCGTGAACGTGCCCTGCGTTGATGCGTAGATCATCGCCGAGTCGCCACCACGAAAGTCGACGACCATGCCGTGTGTTTCGAGACAGGTGTGATGGACGCGCTGCGAGATGTATTCACCTTCGACGATCGCGTCGGCAGTTGCCATAGCCGCTTCCGCTTTTGCCGGATCGCCGTTCTTGTTTTTCTCCTGGAGGTTGTTTTCTTCGGCGACGACTTTGGGCGCGTCGGGTCGAATGGCGTGGTGCGCATGGACCACGTGCGGCAGCACTTCGTAAGTGACGTTGATTGCGCGCACTGCGTCGCCGGCGATCTCGGGCGTCGTTGCTGCGACTGCTGCAACCGGAGAACCGGCGAAACGAAGTTCAGTCAACGGCGCCTGGATGATTGCCTTCACGCCGGGAATTTTCGATGCAGCTTCGGTATCGAGCTTCGTAACGCGCGCGTGGCCGTGCGGGCAACGAACAATGCGCGCGTGAAGCATGCCGGGCAGGCGTTGATCGTACGTGTAGCGCGCGACGCCCGTAGCTTTCAATGGACCATCAACGCGCGTGACGCGCTTGTTGAGCAACGTGTGCTTGTCGTTTGGCCCCCATCCCGGTCCGGCGTCGGCATCGACTTCGATCTCGACCATCTGCTCGACGCCGTTGACGACGCGCGGCACACGGATCTTCTTTTTCGGTTTCGGCGTGGGTTGTGCTTGTGGCTGCTGTTGCATAAGACACTACACTCCAGAATTTTTTGCTGCGGCGAGGGCCGCTTCGAAGACGCGCGGATAAGTTCCGCAGCGGCAGAAGTTTCCCTTACACGCTTCGCGCACTTCCGCCAGAGACGGGTTCGGGTTCTTCTTCAGATAAGCAGAGATCGTGGTGACGAACCCGGGCGTGCAGAAGCCGCACATCAATGCATCGTTCTCGACAAACGCGGCTTGCACTGCGTTCGGATTTTCCGGCGAGCCGAGACCTTCGACCGTCGTCACCTTTTTGTTCACTGCATCGACGGCGAGCACCAGGCACGAGTAAACGGGCTTGCCGTCGAGCAGGACGGTACACGCGCCGCAGGTTCCTACGTCGCACACGAGCTTCGGCCCGGTTACCGCGGGCTCGAGATGATTACGCATCGCGTTTAGCAAGGTTGTGCGCGGCTCGACCTGAACGTCTCGCTTGGCGCCGTTCACGTCAAGCATGACTTTGACGTTTCCGGCGAGCGTCTCGTGCCCCCCTTGTTTCTCTTTAGCTTTTGCTTCAACCCAGAGATGGTCGGTGATCGCGGCGCCTGCGCCGGCGATACCGACACCTTTCAGAAATCTGCGTCTGCCCGGGTCGTGCTGTTTCTGTTCGTCACGATCATCACGAGACTTGGTCATCGCTTGTCTCCCGCGTTGTCGATGGTTGGATTTGTTTCGGTCTATTAAGTTAGCATCAAAGCAGTCTCTCGCAAAGACGCAAAGTTGCAGAGGAATTATGAACTGGGAATAGAACAAGTCACGAAGAGGGCTTGCCCCGCTGATCGAGGTTTGTCACAGCGGGGGCAAGCCCCTCTTCCTGACTTGTTCTATTTTCACGATGCGTCAAAGAACGCGGTAGCGTCGGGTCAACGTTCCGTCATACTATCGCTTATGTGCATCCGTCCACTCTTCGCAACAAGCTTTACGGCGTGATCGCGTTTCCGGTGACGCCGTTCAAAGAAGATCTGTCGCTCGATCTTCCGGCGTTGCATGAGAACCTCACGAACTTGCTGCAATACTCGATCTCCGCACTGGTTACCGCCGGCGGCACCGGGGAAATGTACTCACTGACACCCGCTGAATACACGCGCGTGGTTGAACTGACGGCGCTTGCCGTTGAGGATCGCGTTCCCGTGATCGCCGGTGTCGGCTTCGGACAGCGTCTCGCAGTCGAGATGGCGCAGGCGGCGGAAAAAGCCGGGGCCGACGGCATTCTCGTCTTTCCGCCGTACTACGCTCACGCTGAAGATGAAGGGCTTTTCGAGTACTACCGCGCAGTGGGTGCAGCGACGCGTTTGGGAATGATTATCTACAGTCGCGATTGGACCACCTTCGGCCCGGCGATGGTGGAACGCCTGACTTCGATTCCAACCCTCGTTGCATGGAAAGACGGACAAGGCGACATCCGCCGCTTGCAATCGATTATGAATCACGTTGGCGATCGCCTGCACTGGATTGGCGGCGCCGGAGACGACCTGATCGCGGCGTACTACAGCACCGGTATCAGAACTTTCACTTCGAGCATTGCCACTGTTGCTCCGCGACTGTCGTTGAGGCTGCACGAACTCGGCGAAGCGGGCGACGCTGAAGCACTCAGCGAGCTGCTGGAGCGATGCGTTGTACCGCTGTATGCGCTGCGCAGCCGGCGTAAGGGCTATGAGGTGTCGGCAATGAAAGCAATGATGGACATGGCCGGCCTCAATGGTGGTCCAGTACGCCCGCCGCTCGTCAACGTCAGTCCCGAGGAGGAAGACGAGCTCCGCACGATCCTCGCCACGTGGGAAAAGTTTTTATAAGTTTGTGATTGATTCCCACCAACACTTCTGGCAGGTCGGGAGTTTCGATTACCCGTGGATGTCGAAAGATCTCGGTGCGCTGTATCGCGATTATCTTCCGGATGATCTCGCGCCGATTCTAAAGCAAAATGGTGTTAAGCAGACGGTTGTGGTCCAGGCGAGCAACAGCGTTGCCGAATCGCGCTGGCTGTTAGAACTTGCTGATGGGAACGATTTCATCGCGGGCGTTGTGGGTTGGGTTGATCTGATTAGTGTGGAGATCGATGCGCAGTTGGATGAGTTGTGCGCGCATCCGAAATTCAAGGGTGTTCGACACCTTGTCGAGAGCGAGCCGAATGACGATTGGCTCGCTGAGCCGGCAGTCCTGGCGGGATTAAGAAAGCTTTCGGAGCGTGGACTTTCTTATGATCTTCTGGTCCACACACGTCATTTACAATACGTGCCGCAGGTGGTTGAGAGATGTCCCGATCTTGCTTTGGTGATCGATCACCTCGCGAAACCGCCAATCGCGCGCAATGAGATCAAAGAATGGTCTGAAGCGATGAAGCCGGTCGCGCGCTATCCAAACATTCACTGCAAACTCTCGGGACTGGTTACTGAAGCGAGCTGGAGCTCGTGGCAAACGAGTGATCTACGTCCGTACATTGACTACGCGCTCGAGTTGTTTGGCGCCGATCGCCTGATGTTTGGCAGTGACTATCCGGTGTGCCTGCTCGCCGCGTCTTATGAGCGCGTGCTCGAATCATTTCAGGAGCTTCTCGGCGACAGCGATCGCGATAAGATATTCTCCCAAAACGCGGCCAGGTTTTATCGCTTGAATTCAGATGTCTGAGACTTACTTCATCACCGGCGCACAGGGCTGTATCGGTTCGTGGACCGTGAAGGCGCTGATAGAGCGCGGCGACACGGCGGTTGTGTTTGATCGCAGTGACGACTCGCGGCGGCTCAGCGCCATAATGGACGCCGAACAACTCGAGAAAGTCCGTTTTATAACCGGCGACATTACTGATGGAGTGTCAGTACGGTCGGCGTTGGATGAATCCGGCGCCGATCGCGTGATCCATCTCGCGGGTTTGCAGGTGCCGGCGTGCAAGGTCGATCCAGTGGGCGGCGCGCTGGTCAACGTCACCGGCACGCTCAACGTCTTCGAAGCCGCCAAAATAATTTCTATCAAACGAGTCGTCTACGCGAGTTCGGCTGCCGTTTACGGAATGAACGACGAAGATATCGCGCTCGACGAGACCGCGCAGTGTAGCCCCACCACGCACTACGGCGTCTTCAAACGCGCGAACGAAGGCAACGCGCGCGTTTACTTTCTCGATCACGGCATCGACAGCGTCGGTCTTCGCCCGCTGACTGTGTATGGCGTCAATCGGGATACGGGCTTGACCAGCGATCCCACGAAGGCAATGAAGTCAGCCGTGCTGGAACGTCCCTTTCACATTCGCTTCGGCGGCGCTACTGATTTTCAATACGTTGCAGACACCGCGGCCGCTTTTATCGCCTGTGCTGACAACGCCCCCGCGGGCGCACACGTTTTCAATTTGCACGGCGAAACAGTGACGGTCGAACGCATCGCAAATTTTATCAACTCACATATCAATGGTGACTTGATCACGTTTGGTGGTCCACCAATCCCAATAGCCGCCGCGATGGACGACACCGCCATCCGTCGCGTCGTGAATGGATTGCCGTCAACGCCACTTGAAACCGGCGTGCATGAAACGATGAACAGATTTGCGGTCCTGCGTGATGCAGGCCGGCTTGATACCAGCGATCTCGATGTCTGAAGTGATGACGATGAAGGCGAGCGTTTTGTGCGACGTGCAACGTCTCGAGGTGCGAGACATACCGCGTCCGGTGATCTCGCCTTATGAAGTACTGGTTCGCGTGGCCGCGGTGGGTTTGTGCGGCACGGATGCGCACATCTTTGCCGGTCATGCAAACTACAACACCAACGAGTACGGTCAACAAATCCCGCTGACCGTCCAGCCGCAGATTCTCGGTCACGAGATCACCGGCGTCGTTGAACAGGTGGGTAACGCTGTTAGCGATCTGCGTGAAGGCGATCGAGTCGTCGTGGACCAGGGACTGAACTGTGTCAGCCGGCGGCACGAGGTTCTTTGTGAGTACTGCCGCACTGAGAACAGTCATCAATGCGAGTTCTACCGCGAGCACGGCATCACCGGATTGCCGGGCGGGCTCGCCGAGTTCATCGCAGTGCCGGCGGTGAATGCGGTGAAGATAACAACGCCGCTGGAAGCGCCGGTGGCGGCCCTCGTCGAGCCGCTGGGCTGCATAATCCATTCGTCTGACACGGTTACAAAAGCAAGTACGCGGCGTCGTGTTCGCAGCGTGTTAATATGCGGCGCCGGGCCGGCAGGGTTGTTGTTTACGCAGTATCTGCGCAACGTGCTTGGCTACGAGGGATTTCTCATCGTCAGCGATCCGAATGTGCGCAAGCGTGAGTTGGCGAAGAAGCTCGGTGCGGATGAGGCGATCGATCCGGCGGGCTCCGATCTGGTGGAAGCGGTTCACGAACACACCGGCGGAAAGGGTGTCGAATACTTGATCGAGGCGTCGGGCTCGGGTGAAGTGTTTCGCTCCATGCCGGGGTTGATTTGCAAACAGGCGACAGTATTGTTGTACGGGCACGGGCATTCGGGAACGGACGTGAGCGTGTTGAGCAGCATATTCTTCAAGGAGCCGGTGCTGGTGAGCCCTGTTGGAGCTTCCGGTGGATTTGAAAGCGACGGGCGCCCGTCGGCTTACACGCGCGCCTTGAAACTCATCGAGCAAAACAAGATCGACGTCGCGCCCCTGATCACCCATCGATACACCACATTCGCGGACGTCGAGACCGCGCTCTCTCGCGACATTCACAGCTCGGATTATGTAAAAGGCGTAGTTGTCCTTTGACACCATGCTTGGATCTTTGTAGGGGCGGCACTCCGTGGCCGCCCGTTTCGCGAATATGGCTACGACG
>DATENQ010000451.1:0-7103 GCA_035275005.1 Pyrinomonadaceae bacterium
ACCCTCGGCTGAACCAGCGCCGACGAGGGTGTGCAATTCGTCGATGAAAACGATGTACTGCGGGTTCTCAACCAGCTCGCGCATGATCTGTTTCAAGCGCTCTTCAAACTGGCCGCGATACTTGGTACCCGCGACGATCAACGACAGATCTAAAGAAAGGATTCGTTTGTGTTCGAGGAACGAAGGAACATCGCCACGCACGATTCGCTGTGCGAGACCTTCGACGATCGCGGTCTTGCCAACGCCAGGCTCGCCAATCAGTACCGGATTATTCTTGGTGCGCCGGCAAAGGATCTGTACGACTCTTTCAATCTCGGCTTCGCGACCGATTAAGGGATCGAGTTTGTCATTGGCAGCGTCGTCCGTGAGATCGCGTGAGAACTCAACCAGGTGCGGCGTGTCTTTCTTTTGCGAAGTACGCGCGTCGGCGCCGGATTGGCGCGCAATCTCGTCGCGCACTGCGTTCAGTCGTAAGCCGCGTTCGTAAAGAATCTCGGCGGCCATCGAACGCTCTTCGCGGAGCAGGCCGAGCAGCAGATGTTCGGTGCCGATGTGGCGATGCTGGAGGCGATCGCTTTCCTCGTGTGCATAAGCCAGCACGTGCTTGGTTTCGGGCGCGAGGGGCAGTTCCACTGAAGTCGAGATCTTCTCGCGCAACAGTGTGCGGCCTTCGATCTCTTTGCGAATTGACTCGATGGAAACCTGTGCTCGTGGGAAGAAGCGTCCCGTGAGGGTCTTGTCTTCACGCATCAGACCCAATAGAAGGTGCTCCGGCTCAATGGCTGGAGCTCCGAATTGTGACGCTTCGTAGCGCGCGAAGAAGATTACACGGCGCGCTTTTTCAGTATAGCGTTCGAACATCTTGTTATAGGTAGAACGTCCTTAATAAATAATAACCGTGGGCATTATAACCTATGACAACTCTCACGGGAATTTATTGTAGGGGTGGCACTCCGTGGCACCCGTGCTCGATTATTCAACCGACGGGTGGCCACGGAGTGCCACCCCTACAATAAATTCCCGTCAGAGTTGTCATAGGTTATAATGCCCACGGTTATTATTTATTAAGGACGTTCTACCAATAACAAGATGTTCGAACGCTATACTGAAAAAGCGCGCCGTGTAATCTTCTTCGCGCGCTACGAAGCGTCACAATTCGGAGCTCCTGCCATCGAGCCGGAGCACCTTCTATTGGGTCTGATGCGTGAAGATAAGACCCTCACGGGACGCTTCTTCCCACGGGCTCAGGTTTCGATCGAGTCAATTCGCAAAGAGATCGAAGGCCGCACCCTCCTGCGCGAGAAGATCTCGACTTCAGTCGAACTGCCCCTGGCGCCCGAAACCAAGCACGTGCTGGCTTATGCACACGAGGAGAGCGATCGTCTCCAGCATCGTCACATCGGCACCGAACATCTATTACTTGGTTTGCTTCGCGAAGAGCGTTCGATGGCCGCGGAGATTCTTTACGAACGCGGCTTACGACTAAATGCAGTGCGCGACGAGATTGCGCGCCAATCCGGCGCGGACTCGCGCACCTCGCAAAAGAAAGATACGCCGCACCTGGTTGAGTTCTCACGCGATCTCACCGACGATGCTGCCAACGACAAACTCGATCCGTTAATCGGTCGCGAAGCCGAGATCGAAAGAGTCGTGCAGATCCTTTGCCGGCGCACCAAGAACAATCCGGTACTGATTGGTGAGCCTGGTGTTGGTAAGACCGCGATCGTCGAAGGTCTCGCACAACGAATCGTGCGTGGCGATGTTCCTTCGTTCCTCGAACACAAACGCATCCTTTCTTTAGATCTGTCGTTGATCGTCGCGGGCACCAAGTATCGCGGCCAGTTTGAAGAGCGCTTGAAACAGATCATGCGCGAGCTGGTCGAGAACCCGCAGTACATCGTTTTCATCGACGAGCTGCACACACTCGTCGGCGCAGGCTCGGCTGAAGGCTCACTTGACGCCGCCAACATCCTGAAGCCGGCATTGTCGCGCGGCGAGATTCAGTGCATTGGCGCCACGACGCCCGCCGAGTTTCGCAAATCGATTGAAAAGGATCGCTCGCTTGAACGTCGCTTCCAGGCAGTGAAAGTTCCGCCTCCTTCAGAAGCGGAAGCGATCAGTATTCTCGACGGCGTGCGCGAACGTTACGAGAGTTTTCACCAGGTTCGTTACACGGACGAAGCGCTGCAAGCCGCTGTTTACCAGTCGCATCGTTACATTCCGGATCGCTTCCTGCCCGACAAGGCAATCGACGTCATTGACGAAGCAGGCGCGCGCGTGAAACTCCGCGTGCGACGCGAACAAGGGAATTTGGCTGACTGGAACGAGCTGAACGAATGGTCGCGATCTTACGGCGATACGTCGAACTTGCGTGTTCAACAGGAAGACGCGCTCGTCGCTGCTGAAGTGACGCGCGACGACGTTGAAGACGTGATCGCACGCTGGACCGGAATCCCGGTCAACTCTTTGAAAGAAGAAGAGACGCAGAAGCTGCTCCGCATCGAAGTCGAGCTTCACAAGCGCGTCATCTCTCAACGTCCGGCAATCTCAGCGCTTGCTCGCGCGATTCGCCGTTCGCGTGCCGGTCTGAAGAATCCGCTGCGTCCGGTTGGCTCATTCTTGTTCCTTGGTCCGACCGGCGTCGGCAAAACTGAAGTGGCCCGCTCGCTCGCGCAGTTCTTATTCAGCAGCGAACGCGCGCTCATTCGCTTCGACATGTCTGAGTTTATGGAGAAGCATTCCGTCTCCAAACTGATCGGTTCACCGCCGGGCTACGTCGGCCACGAAGAAGGTGGACAACTGACCGAGCGGATCAAACGTTCGCCTTACTCAGTGCTGTTGTTTGACGAAATCGAGAAGGCACATCCGGACATTTTCAATATCCTGCTCCAGGTGTTTGAAGACGGCATCCTGACTGACGCGCTCGGCAACACAGTCGATTTCAAGAACGCGATTATCATTATGACTTCCAACATCGGCGCCCGCTTCATTCAGAAGAAGGGCACGCTCGGTTTTCAGGCGAACACCGATGCCACGCGCGAAAAAGTGGAAGAGATGGTGATGTCGTCAGTGCGGCAGACGTTCAATCCCGAGTTCATCAATCGCCTCGACGAGATCATCATCTTTGATCAGTTGCTCGACCACGAGCTGCTTGAAGTCGTGCAGTTGCAGCTCGACCAGATCAACAAGACGATGAGCCGGCACGGCTTCGAAATCAGGTTGACGGACGAAGCCAAGCGTTGGATCGTCGAAAAGACTTGTGCCGATCGTTTATACGGCGCTCGTCCGATCCGGCGCGCTTTGCAGAAATATGTTGAAGATCCCCTGTCTGAGGCGCTAATTCAGGGCCAGCTCGAAGGTGCGACGGTGGTTGAGGTCTTCCTGAGCGGCCAGGAGCTCGACTTCCGCCCCGAAGGCGTGGAAGCCGCTGACGACGCACTGCTGATTCACTAAGACAGCGGGGGCAAAGCCCCTCTTTCTGACTTGTTCTATTTCAGGTTCTTCCATTTACCCGAGTAACTCGGAAATGAACAAGTCAGGAAGATGAGCTTGCCCCCGCTCTTCATTTGTCACGAAGGCATAAAAAGAGTAGATCTGCTTTTCTGGTTTTTGTGTCTGTGTGTCTGAGCGGTGAATGCGTCACTTTTGGAGTTTGCTGTTTTTTACCTTATAATGCGCCACTTTGCTGCTCAAAAGCTGGCAACTGGCATTTATGACAGGGAATCAAAGCTGCTGTCTTAGAACCCAGTTCAGCACTCATAAGCTCCCCGAAGTTTCGAGGCCCGGTAAGAACTATTGAGGGAATTGGTGCCTATGCACTCATATCGCGCGTTTTGGCTCTTCATTTTGAGCCTACTGATTGGAATCACCGCAACCTTCGCAACGCCGGGACGCGTATTAGCCCAGCAATCCCAACAACGAATCGTCGAAAACGTCGACATCATCGGCAATCGTCGTCTGCGCAAAGACGACATCCTTTATTACATCCAAACCCGGCCCGGTGATCCGTACAACGAAGCGTCAGTCCAGCGTGACTATGAGACGCTCCTGTCGTTGACGTTCTTCGACAAAACCGCCACTCGCGTACTGACTGAAAACGGTCCACGCGGCGGCGTGAACATTATTTTTGAAGTCAGAGAGTTGCCCATTATTCGTGACCTTCAATTTGACGGTCTGAAGAGTGTGCAGGAGTCGGATGTGCTCAAGGCGTTTCGCGAGAAGCGCGTCGGTGTTTCGAAAGAGAGCATTTACGACCCGGTCAAAACCCGCAATGCGATGCGCGTCATCAAGGAGCTGCTCGCAGAAGGCGGACACCCGAACGCCACGGTCGAAGAACGGACCGAGGAAGTTTCGGCGACGTCGCTGGCGATTACCTTTGTCATTAATGAAGGTGACCGCGTTCGCGTCGTCGATGTTCAGTTCGAGGGCAACCAGGTTTTCAGTGACGGCCAACTTCGCGGCGCAATGAAGTATGTCAAAGAAGCTGGTCTGATCACTCGCTTCAAGGGTTCTGACATCCTGCACCGCGAGAAGCTGGAATACGACCTGCGCGCTGTCGACAACTACATGCGCTCCAAGGGTTATCTACAGGCGCGGCACGGCGAGCCACGTGTCGAGAGTGTTGGCCCGCGCCGCACGGGTTTCCCGGTCCTGCCGTTACCGTTTCTGTCTTCGGTCGACGAAGGACTGCGCATCACCGTTCCTATCGTGGAAGGCAAGGTTTACCGCCTCGGTGAGTTCAAAGTCGAGGGCAACTCGATCTTTTCCGAGGACCAGATCAGGGCAGTAATCGGTCTTAACAAAGGCGACGTCGCCGACGGTGAAAAGGTCAGCAAGGGCCTCTTCGAAAACCTGAAGAAGTTCTACGGACGCGAAGGATTTATCGAGTACACCGCAGAGCCGGTTCCGACCTTTAAAGACAATCCCGCAAATCCAAACGAAGGCATAGTCGACTTCACCGTCACGATCGAAGAAGGAAAGCAGTTCACTCTGCGACGTTTGGAATTCGTCGGCAACACGTTTACACGCGACAACGTGTTGCGTCGTGAAGTGCTCATCAACGAAGGCGATATCTACAACGACGTCTATTGGGAGTATTCAGTCGTCAAGCTGAACCAGCTCGGCTATTTCAATC
Source organism: Pyrinomonadaceae bacterium (assembly GCA_035275005.1). Taxonomy (GTDB): domain Bacteria; phylum Acidobacteriota; class Blastocatellia; order Pyrinomonadales; family Pyrinomonadaceae; genus PSRF01. The sequence continues at coordinate 5,135 of DATENQ010000451.1, forward strand.
CCATCGACAAAGACAAAGACGTCGACCGGCGTACTAACGACGAAGAAGCCACGGTCGATCTGTCATTGAAGGTCAGCGAACGCGGCCGTCAGCAGATCTCGTTCAACGGCGGTATTTCCGGTATCGGCGGTTCGTTCTTCGGCTTGGAATACTCGACCAACAACCTGCTCGGACGTGGTGAAGTGCTTTCGTTCAACCTCGCAGCGGGTAATCGCCAGCGCTCGTTCCAGTTTTCATTTACGGAGCCTTACATCAAAGACCGGCCGATCAGCGCGGGCTTCTCGGTGTTTGCCTTCACGCAGAAGTTCTTCGGTGAGGGAACGTTCCTGTCGCAGAACGTCAACGCACAGCAAGACTTGTTGTCACAGGGATTCAATTTCAACGACATCGACGAAGAGAACCTGTTCACGCGTGACTCTTACGGCGGGTCGATCTTTGCCAGTGCGCCGCTATCGGAGTTTTACCGTAAGAGACGCTTCACGCAGTTTTCACGCGTTGGAGCTTCGTATCAGCTCTCGCTTTCGAGCGTGAAGGATCCCGAGGTCAACGCGGATCCAAATAATCAAGCCAGCTTTATCCCGGTGATCTACAGGCAGCCCAATATCCTGACGAGCCGGGGCACGTTGACCTTCAGCTACGACACTCGCAACGCCAGCGTCGACCCGACCAGTGGCCGCGAGCTTTCCGCTGCCATCGCCCTCGCGGGACTTGGCGGAGACGTACGCACTTACCAGCCGACGCTCTCTTACACACAGTTCTTCCCGATGCGGCGAAAGAAGTCGCAACATCCGGAAGTATTCGGGTTCCGTATCATTGCCGGCACGGTGGGAAGCTTTGCGACGACGCAGAAAGTGAGGGAAGCCAACTCACTCGCGTTCGTGGATGGCGTGCCGATCTTTGAGCGCTTCTTCCTCGGCGATGAGTTCACGATTCGCGGCTACAACGTGCGTTCGATCAGTCCGATTGCTCCGGTGGACAGGTTTATCACTTCCCGGAACGTGGTTGTCTCCGCGAACGCCGCGGGCGATGCGACGCCGTTACCAGGGTTCCCGCAGTCTGCCGCGGCGCTGGGTGTGTTTACCGGAACTTCCGGCAACAACGTCGCTTCGTTGCAGCGGGTGTTTACGTCGGTTGGCGGCGATACCCAGTTACTCGGCAACTTCGAATACCGCATACCTATCATCGGCGATGTGGTAGGTATTGCTGCTTTTGCCGACATCGGCACTGCGTTCAATCTCAGAAGCAAGAGTGACCAGCAGTTTTCGAGTGAATTCCTGGCCGATCAGCCGTTCCTTTCGACTGTTGGATTTCTTCTTCCCGCGCAGTGCCCGAGATTTACCTCATTCGTACCGATCAACTTGAGCACGCTTGCCCTCTGTAACAATCCGCTTTTGGCGGCGTCAGGGGTCGGGGGCGGTAGCCTGGTGGCTCGCGACAATCGCATCGTGACCCAGGCCGAGCTCGAAGCGGCGCAAACAGGTGACGTAAACCCGGGAACGTTATTGCCACCGGGCTTCCAACCCGTCTTCCTGCGCGGCGAAGCGCAGGTCAACAGCGTGGTGCGCCTGTCGCAGAGTTTGTTCGCCGGGATTGGCGACTACAGGTCGAGTCTGGGCATGGAGGTTAGAGTCCAGGTCCCCGTCATCAATGTACCGTTTCGTTTGATCTTTGCGTATAATCCCAATGCCCGTCAGGACCAATCCATTGACGGGTTTCCGTTCTTCTTTAACGAAAAAAAGAAAGTCATTCGCTTTAGCGTCGGGCGCACCTTTTAAGCGCCCGAGCCAACCAATGGTAGTGGGACGAACAACTAAGAGGTTTGTCCCAACTACCCTCAACGTAAGGAGTAATTCAAGAAAGTCATGAAGATAGTTCGTTCGTTCGCTGCGGTCGCCTTGCTGACGGCTGCTGCATTTTGCGTGTCAGCACAACAGAGACCAACCCAACAAAGACCAACGACGCCCGCAGC
>DATENQ010000452.1:0-7528 GCA_035275005.1 Pyrinomonadaceae bacterium
GAAGAGGGGCTTGCCCCCGCTCTGGCAACGGCGGGGGCAAGCCCCTCTTCCTGACTTGTTCTCTCCAAGGCGGCGGACGGATCGCGTTGCAGTCTTTGGTTGGCTCGTTATCGGGCTGTTCGTGTTGTCCGCTGTTTTTGCCGGCTTTCTTGCGCCGTACGATTACAGCGCTCAGTCACGATTTGAGCCATCCGCGCCGCCGACAAGAATCCACTTCAGCGGTCTAACGCCGATCATTTATCAACGGCGTGTCGAAGATCCGCTTCGTCGCACTTACGCGGAAGACACGTCAGTCGCCTTTCCGGTGGGATTCTTCGTCCGCGGGTATTCATATAAGTTGCTCGGCATCGGAGAAACCGACGTACATCTGTTCGGGATTAGAAACACTTCGGAGTTCGCTCCGAGGATCAATCTTCTCGGAACTGATCAATTAGGCCGCGACCGCTTCTCCCGCCTGCTCTACGCGGTGCAGTTCTCGCTCATCGTTGCATTGCTCGGCGTTCTCGTCGCTTGCTTCGTTGGTATTGCAATAGGAGGAGTGAGCGGCTATGCGGGCCGGTTCGTGGACACGTTTTTGATGGGCGCCACGGACGCCATGCTTGCCTTGCCCACACTGATCCTGATACTCGGAGTGCGTGCGGCTTTTCCGCTCGAGCTGCCGATGACCCGGGCGGCTTTGCTTCTGCTACTGATATTCGGCTTGACCGGCTGGGCCGAAATGGCTCGGCTGACACGCGGACTCGTGCTGTCATTTCGAAAACGCGAGTTTGTTGTCGCGGCAGTAGCTTTGGGCGTAAGTCAAACGAGAGTTTTGCTGCGCCACATTCTCCCCAACATTTTGCCGTCGCTGCGAACGAGGGCGTTCCTGCTGCTGCCGACGTTCTTGCTTACTGAGGTGGCTCTGTCATACCTTGGCGTCGGGTTGCAGGAACCGGAACCAAGTCTTGGAAATATGCTTACTGCCGCAAGCGATCTCGATCTGCTTCGTTCGCAACCCTTTAGTGTACTATCGCCGGCACTCGCCGTGTTGTTGTTCACACTCGGCGTTCGACTGATTGGCAGAAGTGAGCGGGTCTAACAAGGAGATGACTGTGTAATGCCTGATGAGCAAAGAGTAGCGAACAATTCTCAAACCTATGTGGCTGATGCGGATACTTTTCAATTTGAGACGTTGCAGCAGGAAAATGGGCAGGCGACTGTGGTCCGTTTTCGGCTCGAGGACCCTCGCTACCACGCGGGCGACGTGCTCGTGGTTCTAAGCGGCACTGAGATCCACTTCCACGGAATGATTGGACAGCTCTCGGATGGTTGGGCCGTAGCCAGCGATCATCGTGGCTCGTTACTCGCCGCCACGGTGCAATAAAGCGACAGCCACAAAAAGGCACAAAATCAGGCAGATTCATTTTGTCCTTTTGCTTTTTTGTGGTCTACCTCACATAACCTGACGGGTAAGAAACACTGACCCCGGGCGTTGAAGAACGCACTTCTATCTTGTGAAAGCCTTTGCCCAGGTGCGTCGATAGAAACGTCAGTGCCGCCTGTTTCTGAAGTGAGATATCCAGCTTTCGAATGAAAGGCTCGAAACTGACTGGCGCACCGGTGCCCTGGAAGAAAGCCATCCCGCCGGTTTCATTAGACAAACGCAACAGCGAACTCTGTGCATTCCCGGCCAGCGACGAACTTGAAGCCGCCGCTACTGACGGCGCATAAAACCCGTAAACCGCCACACCGCGCCGCTGCGACTCATTTACCGCTCGCTGCAAATCGATGCTTTGAGTCGGCGACGAAGAATCGACCCCACGTGAAATATCCAACCCATCCGAGACGAGCAGTATCGCCCTGCGACCAAGCGGCTGAGATTCAAATCTCTTCAACGCCTCGATCACTTCGACATAAGGGTTATAAGGACCGGAGTTGGCGAAACCGATCGGTGGGCGCAGCGACTTCGCTGCCTTCTCGAGATCGTTGGTAAATCTTTGTCTGACTTGCAGGCTGCCCGTTCGCAGGTATCCCACCATTACGCGCGAACCCCTCGGCAGATTCCGGATGAACTCTGCGAGCGGCTTGATCTCGTTTCCGACTGTAGGAAGATCTTCCTGAATCAAAACAGCAAGCGTGATAGGTGAGTTGGTGCCGATACCTCTGATCGAGATAATCGTTTGCGGCACGCCGTCTTCACTGATTGTTAGATCGATGTTCTGTAACTCGAGCTCAGCTTCCTTTTCGATCGAGAGCGTCACGGGGACGGTTACCGGCTTGCCGGGACCGCGAGTGGCGCCATCGGCGCCGGCGCCTGGTGTCTGGGCAAACCCCGATTGAGTAAACAAAGCAAAACCAACAGCGAGAGATAGCCGCAATGCGAACGGGTGGAGTCGTCGGAGAGTCTTCATTAAACCTTCCTTTACGTGGCAGACATTATACGTCTAAGATCTCAACCCTGGAATTGGAGTGCGACGGTGATGAGTCAATCCAAAGGAAAACTTTCCGGCAAAGATGCCACTACAGAACGATTGCTGAAAATCGCCCCTTGGATTGCCCTGGTGGCCGCTTCTCTTCCGGCCCCGCTTGTTTTCCTGGTACTTTTTCTGACAACCACCGCCATGGATTCAGCGGCTGTTTATTTATTGCTGGCCGGCCTCTCGTTGACCCTTGGGTTCGCGCTGGGGGTGGTGATTGCTACCATACTCCTGATTTACCGCAGGAGATGGCTGTCAAAATTACGAGACCGGTTAGCATCGGATGGAATCACGGCGAATGAGGTTGCATGGTTCCGGTCTGAATTGACGTCGGCTGAGCGTGCTTCGCTGGCAGAAATCGAGCGAAGTAACCCACTTTTGGCCGATGCGTACCTTGAGACACTGGCGAATCGCCTCACTGCATCACGGATTATTTCGCGGTCTAAGCGGGAAATGTTGCGGGTGGAGAGGCAGATTAACCGCGCCCGCGCAGTGCGTACGCCGGACTCCGAATCGTTACAGCAGGAGCTGACAGCCGACCACGAAAGGCTGGAACACCTGCGACAACAGGCAAATGACCACCTCGCGAAGGCAAAAACGCGCTTGCAGATGATTGAAGCGACGGCGAGACGAAAGCTTACAGAGGGCGAGACGGACCTGATGATGCAGCGGTTGGGAAGCTCTCAGGATCAACTTCCACTCGTGCTCGAGATTGCCAAGCTGGAACAACAGGCACTACTTGAAGCGAAAGCCGACGAAAGCCTCTCCCGAACGTGATTCAGCGACGGGCGGCCACGGAGTGCCGCCCCTACAGTTGGACTGGACGCGATCCGCGATACTGTAGGGGCGGCACTCCGTGGCGGCACGTCGCCGAATCATCCCGAAACGGCCACTTTTTGTGAGCCAAAATTCGTAAGGCGATAGACACCGGGCGCTAAGCGCTGGGCGAAGCCCTCGTCGACGAGGCCCCAATTGCCAAGGCCGGCTTCGGGTGAACGGAGACCGGTGACGCGCGCTAACTCACCGCGTAACGTCATCCCGGCCCCGACCAGATACGACCGCGCAATCTCCTTCACCGCCTCCTCCCTATCCACGTTTTGTTTGAGTTGTTCCGGGAAACGGGCCTCGGGAATGGACCAAATGTAGGTAAACGTCGGCTCATACAAAACCTCCGTGGGAATTATCTTGAGCGTTTTCTGTAGCTGAGTCATCGCTTTATCGAAACGAGCCCGCTCCGAAATCCCGCTCTCCTGGCGCAGATCGCGCGTCGCCATCTCCCACTCACTCCGCATGATCTTGAGAATGACCTGAGCATCCTCGGAAAGCACTTTCTTCTCCAATTTCCGCGGCACTCCCCATAGCGCGTTAAAGAACGGAATCAGCCGTGGCGAGACAAAAGTGGATCGCCCACGCAGTATCTTCCCGTAAAAGCACTTGCCCCGGCGCATCACCTCGTCCTTGATGGTCCACGCTAAACGGCTCTCCGGATCCTTTTGCACGTTGCGCGGCATGTGCGCGTCCCTGCGCCCGCACACAGCAACGTAAAGCGACGGGCCAGGCCGGCGCGAGTCGGTCAAAGCCTCGCAGAACCCGACGTCTTCAATGAAGCGCTCCGCAGCGTAAACGTCCTCGACCCGATTCTCAGGATCGCGTCTCCACAGGTGGTCGCGATGGACCTCAATCTCTTCCGGCAGCATTGTGCCGATTCTATCAAACTGAACTGGACGCTCAGTCAACCTGAGTAATTCGGTCAAGCTTCACGACCGGTCCAAGTTTCCCACAGATCAACCTAAGTTGTTGTCACACAATGACTAATTGAAGTTTAACAAGTTTGGCACGGTCCATGCTGAAGGGGCTGCGCCAGTCGTATGTCGATAACTGGCCGAAAACCCCTGGATGGAGAAACGATGACGCTGACTTCGAGCCCTAAAATAAAACGCTTCCTGGTGCTGGCATTGCTGGCAAGCCTCACTTTGGGACCAAGCCTTTTAGGCGGTAACCTGCCGGCTACCGTTCACGCAAAAGGCAATGACTCCCGCGACAACAACCAGAAACCTAATAAAGTTGCATCAGACCTCGGCGATCTGCTTTCAAAGAAGAGTAGCGACAGCCTCGTTAAAGTTATTCTCCAACTCAACCAAAAACCCAGCGGTCAACTCAATGCTCTTTTAGCTTCAAACGGCGTCAAGATCAGGAAACATTTCAGCAACCTCAACTCTTTTGCCCTCGAATTACCAAATAACGTAGTCCAAGTTCTACCCACTTTCCCCGAGGTTGCGTTCGTCTCTCTCGATAGCGAAGTAATGACACTTGGTGGCCACGTGGCCCACACAACCGGCGCCGATAACGTCCGCTCGATGAGCACTGACGGCGCGCTGGACGGAAGCGGAATCGGAATCGCGATCGTCGACTCCGGTATCTACGGCGCACACACTTCTTTCACGGACACTCAGACCGGCCAATCACGCATCGTTGTTAATCTGGATTTCACTGGTGAAGGACGCACTGACGATCCTTACGGACACGGTACACACGTAGCAGCGGCAGCCGCCGGCAACGGACTGGTTTCAAGAGCTGAATACATCGGCATCGCTCCCCGAGCCAAAATTCTTAACCTGCGCGTTTTGAATTCGAAAGGCGTCGGCTCGGTGTCAAACGTGCTCGCCGCATTCAACTGGCTGCTGTCGAATGCTTCCGCCTACAACGTTCGCGTGGTGAACCTCAGTATCGGAATGCCCGCGATCAACTCATACAAATTTGATCCGCTGTGCGTTTCCGCGCGCATGCTGGTCGACCGCGGCATCCTCGTAGTTGCTGCGGCAGGTAACAATGGCAAGAACAGCGCAGGTCAAAAGGTTTACGGACAAGTTCACTCGCCCGGCAACGAGCCGTCGGTGATGACGGTCGGCGCAGTTGATACTCGCGGAACCAATCAGCGTGGCGACGACACGATCGCCAGCTACAGCTCGCGTGGTCCGACGCGCAGTTTCTGGACCGACCAGTACGGCATTAATCATTACGACAACCTGATCAAACCGGAAATCGCAGCTCCGGGGAACAAGACCATCTTCGCGCAGTCACCCAACAATTATCTTCTACAACAAAATCCGGCGCTGGATGCAGGCGTTAGCATCAGCCCGACTCGCGAGCAGATGATGCTGAGCGGAACGTCAATGGCTGCACCGTTAGTTTCCGGCGCAGCGGCTTTGATGTTTGAAGCCAATCCGACTCTTACCCCCAACATGGTTAAGACGTTGTTGATGTTTACCGCTCAACAACTGCGCAACTACAACATGTTTGAGGAAGGCGCAGGCGAGCTGAATATCGACGGCGCTGTGCGTCTCGCAAAGCTCGTTCGCACCACTATCAACAGCTCGACGCCACTCGGCGATTCGTTACTGGTTGGCGCCGCTCCGATGCCGAAGACCAGTATCACGACCACCAGTGGTCTTTACACATTCCCCTGGTCACAAGGCGTGATCGTGGGCCAAAGCTATGCGACCGGTGCGGCACTCATCACTCAGTATCAAAGGGTCTACGCTAAGGGAGTACTGCTCAGTGATGGCGTTCTAGTTGGTGATGGCGTGCTCGTCGGTGATACGCGCGGCGTGCTCGTCGGCGACTCGACTAAGCTCTCGACGGGCGTGCTCGTTGGCGACAGCATCCTGATCAGTGACGGCTCTACGCTCGGCGTGGGCCAGGTTTTCTTATCCGTGTCTGAGCTTCTGAGACAAGGCGTGCTCGTCGGTGACGGCGTGCTGGTTGGCGATGGAGTGCTGGTTGGTGACGGCGTGCTGGTTGGCGATGGTGTGCTGGTTGGCGACGCGATGCTTCAGGCTTTCAATGCGCTGACTATCGGCGACGCTTCTCCGACCATGATTATTGTGCTCGACGACTCTACGGACTATCTGGGTTACTAAGTAGTAACACTACACGCGAAGGTAGACCAATGTTGGAAACGAGCACACAAATAGAGACACGCAAACTGTTAGCGACGCCTACGCTTAGCGTCGAGCGTCTAAGGAACAGCGATGCCGCAGAAGTGCTCGAGTTCCTGGCCCAGCGACCGATTCATACGGTGACGATGATGAGTTTGATTCACGACAATGGCATCGTGAGCCCTTTCAACCGCGGCACGTTCTACGGCTGTCGCGACTTGAACGGAGAGCTCGAAGGCGTCGCGCTCGTGGGTCACGCAACATTGATGGAGACTGTTTCCGATCGCGCGCTTGCCGCGCTCGCACAGGTTGCACGTGAGTGTCCCAACACGCACATGATCATGGGCGAGAAAGAAAGAGTCGCGGATTTCTGGAGTCATTACGCTGACGCGGGACGCCGGCAACGGTTGGCGTGTCGCGAATGGTTGTATGAATTGAGCTGGTCCGTCGAGGCTCGCGAGCCGATTGCCGATCTACGGCCTGCCCGGACAAGCGAGCTGGAGCTCGTGATGCCGATTCAGGCTGAGCTTGCGTTTGCTGAAAGCGGTATCAATCCATTGGAAGTTGATCCGGAGGGTTTTCGCGGGCGCTGCCTGCGACGTATCGAACAAGGAAGGACTTGGGTAATCGTCAAAAATGGTGAGTTGATCTTCAAGGCCGACGTTATCTCGAAGACCCCAGAAGTGATTTATCTCGAGGGCGTCTGGCTGCGCGAAGAGACTCGCCATAAAAATCTGGGCACGCGGTTTATGTCAGAACTGCTGCGACGATTGCTCGAAGACACGAAGTCAGTCTGCCTGCTGGTAAACGAAACAAACGAGTCGGCCCAGGGCTTCTATCGGAAGTGTGGTTTTCACTTCCGGGCCACTTACGAAACCGTCTTCCTCCCAAGGAAGGAGCAAGTGCAGAACTAGATCACCACCCACGATCTGTCCTGATGAAGGCCAAACATCCCCCACCTCAACATGAACCCGTTGTCACCATGGCAAATAAACACTTTCGGCCATTCCTCTGGGTAGTAATCGGATGCGGTAGCCTTGCGTTTATCTATTCCGCTTTGCGGGTCGACTTTGGACAGTTCGATTCTCGCCTGGCTCTGATGGGGGTGATGGCCCTACTGCTCACGTCGCGGAT
>DATENQ010000453.1:0-4021 GCA_035275005.1 Pyrinomonadaceae bacterium
GCGGCACTCCGTGGCCGCCCGTTGTTTGAATTCGACGACGACGGGCGGCCACGGAGTGCCGCCCCTACAATAAACCTCGATACGACAACTGCCCATCAACAATTCGAGCGGCGGAGGTGAAGGGGTGGGGTTCGGTTTTGTCTTGCCCGAGGATGTGGATGACTGTGTGGCCTGCGGCTTTCAAATAATCTGAGATCAGGCCGCGGTGACAACGCCACCAGAGCGCCTCAGCACACATTACCGCGACGCGAGACTCACGCGCGAGCTCAAGTAACTCTTCAACTGCATTCTTAAATTCATCCGTCTCCATGTGATCGGCATAGGCACGAAACTGAGGATTCTTCCACGCCGTGTTGTGCGAATCCACTCGCGGTGCCCTGCGCCCGCCAAGCCTCGGCTCATGCTTGTACTCAATCCCAAGCCCAGCCAGCGACTCCGACAACGCCGCGCGATTAAACTGCGGATACCGCCGCGAACCGGGAAACATGCGCACATCAACCAACACTTTAATTCCGTGCGCCAAGAGCATCTGTCCAAACTCTTCAGCGCTCCGCGTCGAATGTCCGACTGTCCAAACCGTAATCATCTTCTTGAACTGTAGGCAGGCCGACCGTTAAAGATATGCTTCAAGTCGAAACCGCCCCTTCGCTTCGTAAACCGGCTTCCACAAATCCCCGAGCTTGCGCACACGCGCCGGCACGTTGTCGATGCGGAAGTCTTCGATCGCAATCCCACGCTCAACTTCTTTCCAGGTAACCGGTGTCGACACTGACGGCAGCTTGTTCGGCCTCACTGAGTAGACTGAAGCCAGCGTACGGCCCCACGCATTCTGGTTGTAGTCGACCAGCACTCTTCCCTTCGGCCTTTTCGAAACCTGGTAGACCGCGGTCAAAAGCTTCGGCGCCTGCGACGCGACCGCATACGCAAATTCTTTCGCGAACATCCAAACCTGCTTTTGAGTTGGCCCACGCTTGATCGGAATGTAGATATGAATTCCTTTCGAGCCGGTGGTCTTAACGTAACTCGGAACCTTCAGTGAGTCGAGCGCAAGCTTGAGAAAAAGCGCCGCCTCGCGCACCTTCTCAAACGAAGCATTCGGCACCGGATCGAGATCGAAATGCACATAATCCGGGCGATCGACGTCGTCGCAGCGCGCATACCATTGGTTAAGATCGATGCAACCGAGATTGATCACCCACATCAACGCGAGCACGTCCTGGATCATCGGAAAGTTGATTATGTTTCCCGACTCGTGCTCGATGTTGCAGATCTCGATCCAGTCAGGCCGCGGTGACGGCGCGCGCTTCATGAAGAAGAATTCTCCTCCCGCGCCATGTGGGTAACGCTTCATCACCATCGCGCGCTCAATCACGTGAGGGAGGAGCACCGGCGCGACGTCGAGGTAATACTGGATGAGGTCGCGTTTTGTGACGCCCAGCTTCGGCCAGAAGACTTTGTTGAGGTTGGTGAGCTTTACCACCCTGCCATCGAACTCGATGTCGAGATTGTTCTTGTCTTTCGGCAGCTTGATCTGAGGGATTGCCTGGCGACGCTTTGGAGTTGATTTCCGCTCGACTACGGCTGGGTGATAGTCGGTGGTTGGAAAGAAAGGCATCTAGTTAAAGTAAAACCTTAAACGCAGATGATAAAGATTAAATCCGGATTTTATCTGCGTCATCTGCGTTCTAAATAACCGTGCCATCCGCGATCACCGCATTCTTCGGCACGATGATGATGCTGTCGCGAATGAAGTACGTTCCGCCCGGGCCATCGGCCTCGGTCACGCCCGCGTCGTTCAGCAGCCGCGCATTCTTTCCGACGCGCGCATTCTTGTCGATGATGGCGTGCTTGATGACGGTTCCCTCCCCTATCCCGACCCGCGGCACACCCTTGCTCAAGTCGCTGCGCATCTCGTCGAACGTCTGGTAGTAGTCAGCGCCCATCAGGAACGACGAGTCGATCTTAACGCCTTTCGAGATCCGGCTGCGCAGGCCCACGACCGAATTCGTGATCGTCGCGCCGTTGATGATGCAGCCGTCGCTGATGATCGAATCGTTGATCTCCGTCCCTTCGATCTTCGAAGGCGGCAGATATCGTGTACGCGTGAAGACCGGAGCTTCAGCGTCAAACAGATTGAACTTCGGGATCTTGCTCGCCAGGTCGAGATTCGCGCGAAAGAAAGCGCCGATCGTTCCGATGTCTTCCCAGTAGCCGTCGAACATGTATGCCTGCACATGGCGTGACTTGATGGCCGCCGGAATCACGTGCTTGCCGAAATCCATCCACGACGGATCTTCCGCGAGTAGTTGTTCCAGGTGTTCGTACTTGAAGACGTAAATTCCCATCGACGCAAGATACGGACGCCGCTGTGCTTCGCTCGCGTCGAGCCCGAGCTTCGTGGTGTCGACCTGCATTGAAAGCAGATCGTCACCTTTAGGTTTTTCTTTGAACTCGACAATGCGTCCCGTTTCGTCAGTCTTCAACAATCCAAACTCGCTTGCCGATCGCGCTTCGCATGGAATCACTGAAACAGTAACGTCAGCATTCGTCTCGTGATGACGTTCGAGAAACTGTCGATAGTCCATGTGATAGAGATGATCGCCGGACAGGATCAACAGCGTGTCGATGCCCCAGTCGCGGATGTGCGGCAGGACTTGTCGCACTGCGTCGGCAGTTCCCTGAAACCACTGCGGGCTTTCAGGTGTTTGTTCGGCCGCGAGAATCTCGACGAAGCCGTTTGAGAATTGCGAGAAACGATACGTTTGCGCGATGTGGCGGTTGAGTGACGCGGAGTTGTATTGCGTCAGCACAAACGTGCGCAGGATGTCGGAGTTAATGCAGTTTGAGAGGGCGATGTCGACGAGGCGATACTTGCCGCCCAGCGGCACCGCCGGTTTCGAGCGTTGCTGCGTGAGCGGAAAGAGACGATTACCGGCGCCTCCGCCGAGAATAACCGCTAGCAATTTAGGGTTTGCCGGCATACGTGATTAATAAGCAGAGGTTGTTGCGAACGAGGGACTCTTGCCTGCGGCTTCCTGTGCGATCTTTACACCAACGCTGGCGCCGATGCGTGTCGCGCCTGCTTCGACCATCTTGCGCGCGTCTTCGAGACCTTTGACGCCGCCGGACGCTTTCACGCCGAGCTCCGATCCGACTGTGCGTCGCATCAGTGCGACGTCCGCGACAGTGGCGCCGCCTTTCGAGAATCCGGTTGAAGTCTTTACGAAATCCGCGCCGGCTTTTTTTGCTGCCTGGCAGGCGCGCACTTTTTCGTCGTCAGTCAGCAACGCGGTCTCGATGATCACTTTGCAGATGGCGTCGTACTCGTGTGCGACTTGCGCGACTGAGCGGATGTCGTGTTCGACGAGACAATCGTCGCCGCTCTTGAGCGCGCCGACGTTGAGCACCATGTCCACTTCCCTTGCCCCGTCGAAGATCGCGCGACGCGCTTCGTAAGCTTTAACGTCAGGGAGCGTGGCGCCGAGGGGAAAGCCGATGACGGTGCAGACAGGAACGCCGCTGCCGCTCAGGTTGCAGGCAGCGACGCGCACCCAGGTCGGGTTAACGCAAACGGACGCGAAGCGATATGTCGCTGCTTCCTGACAAAGTTTTTTGATGTCTTCTTCGGTTGCTTCAGGTTTCAGGAGCGTGTGGTCAATGAGGCCGGCCCATTCTCGCGCCGTTGCGGTTTGGCCGAGCACGAGGCCGATGCGCGCCGCGCCCGCGTCGACAATGCGGTGCATCCGCTCGGGGCAGCGATGAAAACACTCGGACGTGCAGCCGCACATCGCCGCCTGATCCGTGCCGCCATCGCCATTCAGCCGCGCCACGATCACATCTGTGATCTGCTCGATCAGGGCTTCATAATCACCATTGTGGGAAAAGGGCATGACGCGAGCATTCTAGACTAATAAGTCCTATAAGACCTATAGGACCTATCAATCAGAGGGAAGAAGAATCTCAGAAAAAAGAACAAGTCAGGAAGAGGGGCTTGCCCCCGCTGCTAAGGGTTCTAAGAGCG
>DATENQ010000454.1:0-9708 GCA_035275005.1 Pyrinomonadaceae bacterium
GTCTTACTAACAATAATATTCGCGAACGACGGGCGGCCACGGAGTGCCGCCCCTACAGTAGTTCTCTCGCAATCTGCGCGGCTACGCGGGTGTTGTTCTCGAGCAGTGCGATGTTCGCTCGCAGCGTCGCGCCGCCACTCCGCTCGGCCATTTGACTCAACAAAAACGGCGTCAACGCGGGTCCGGTGATCTCTTTCCACTCCGCATCTTCCAACGCTGTGGTTAACACTTGCTGTAGCTCCTCCGCCGGCACTTCAAACTTAGCAGGCACAGGCACAGCGACAAGCAACGCCGATTCGATACCGAGGTCTCGTTGCGCGCGAAAGATGTTGGCGACAGCCGCGGGATCGTTGGCGCTGGAGTCTACCGGCAGACCACTGCCGCGCGAATAAAATGCCGGCAGCTCATCGCACTGATAACCAACGACTGTGACCGCGTGTGTTTCGAGCCACTCGCGCGTCGCGGGCAAGTCGAGGACGATCTTGGCGCCGGAGCAAACGACGGCGATGGGAGTGCGAGCAAGTTCCGGCAGATCCGCGGAGACGTCAGGCAGGGAGCCGCGATGGACGCCTCCGATACCGCCGGTCGCGAAGACTTTGATTCCGGCTCGATGCGCGATCCAACTCGTGGATGCGACAGTAGTGGCGCCATCCCAACCTTGCGCTACAGCGATCGCAATGTCGCGAGTGCTGATCTTCCTGATATCGCTTTTCTCGGCGAGTAATCGGATCTCTTCATCGTCGACTCCGACAGTTAACTTGCCGCTGATGATCGCGATTGTGGCCGGCACCGCGCCCTCTTCACGAACCGCTTCCTGCAAGCGTTGCGCGGTTTGCAGGTTCTGTGGGCGCGGCAAGCCGTGCGCAATCACCGTCGACTCGAGCGCGACAACGGGACGGCGATCGCGAAGCGCGTCCGCAACCTCAGGAGCGATGCTAAGAAGCTGGTGCATGCGTAACGTTCTGCTCTTACAAAAGTTTTTCGCGCAAAGTCGCAAAGGCGCAAAGTAAGACGCAAAGACTCCTTAGCGCTCTTCTTTGCGACTTTGCGCCTTTGCGTGAGAATTCTTCTTTAAAGTAAACACTGTTCCGCCGTCTTCGCGCGGCTCCCAGGAGATGCGCGCATCAATCAAGCCGGCGCGGGCGCGCATGTTGGCGAGCCCTCGTCCCTCTGAATTGGTGTGCTGCGATTTGAACGGGCGGCCGTTGTCTTCAATCTTCAAAGAGAAGTCGCCTTCCTCCGAAATGGTCACAAACATTTTCACTTCCGTAGCCTCTGCGTGTCGCCAGATGTTGTTCACTGCTTCCTGCACGATACGATAGATCTGCATCTGTACGCTCGGCGCGAGCTCGCTTCGTTCCTCGATCGCATCGTCGCAATGAAACTCGTAAACAAACCGCTTCTCGGGCGGCGCATCCTGCACGGCGTGCGACAATGCAAACTCAAGCGCCGCCGCGAAACCGACGTTCTGTAGCACCGAAGGGCTCAGATCCTCACAGATGCGTCTCACTTCCTGTGAGATCGTTTCGATCTCACCACGCAATGCCGTGCTCGGATTTGACTCGCCGTTGGTCTTGATCTGATCCGTCAACAACGCGAGGTGACGAAGATCGGCGAGCGTTTGGTCGTGCAGGTCGCGGGCGATGCGGCGCCGCTCACGTTCAGCTTCGTTGGCCAGGTTGAGACGCGCGTCTGCGAGCTCGCGATTGGCATCGACGAGCGCTGCGCTGGTCGCGACGATCCTTCTTCGTTCAAGGATGGCCCAGAGCAGTGCGAGCAACGCCAGCGCCAGCAGGATCGCGAGAGCGGTGGACGTCCACGGAAACGGCGCTTTTGCGACCGTGAACGTAAAACTCAATGGCTCTGAAGCTGCAAGGTCTTTGGTAAACGCTCGCGCCGTCACCGTGTATGCGCCGGGCTTCAAACCCTCCATCGTGAACTGCGCATTACGCGACAGCTCCTGTTTAATCGAGCGACCATTGCTATCGATCAGTGTGAACGCATATTGAAACTGCTCTGGAAACGTGCGGCTGCTGATCGCTGCTACGTCAATCAATAAACTATTCTGCGGATACTCGAGATTGAGTCCGGCTTTTAACTCAGCGGGCGCGTGTACGCGTTTACTCAAGATGCGCGTTACGAACAAAGATGGCTGCAGACGCCCGGGAACGTAACGCGCAACACCGCGATTCGTGCCGATCAGTAACAGCTCACTTCCGTCAGCTTTGTGCTGCGGCCAGACTGCGAAGACGTTCTGTGACGGCAAGCCCTGTTCGGAGTCGAGCTCTGAAACTACTGGTCCAACTACCGGATCGAGTAGAACGCGCAGCAGACCGTTGCCACGCGTGCCGCACCAGACTTCGTTTGTTTTCTCTGATTGGATCGCCAGAAGATAACGGACGTCAATGTTGGGAACCGTGAGTGAGCAACTACTACCACTGCGGCACAGAAAGATACCGGAGCCCGTGCCGAACCAGAGTGTGCCGTCCGCAGTCCGCGCCATCGATCTGACAGCCGTGCCTTTCATGCTTGCAAACGCCGGTTCTTCAGTGATGGTCTTTCCGTCTGACGCGAACACGCCGTCTCGTGCGGTGCCGATCAGGAGCCGGTCTTCACCGTCGGCCAACAGGCTTATAACTTCGCGTGCACTGCCGGCAATGTTTGACCACGTAAGACTAGTACGTCCGCCATCGAGGCGATCGATGCCACGACCGAAGATCGCGAAGTAAGTTGCGCCGCGAAACTGAGTGATAGCACGCACGCTGCCCGTCGCATCCGCTCCGCCCGGGCCCGTTTCAACGCGCGTGAAGCTTTGTCCTTCCAGTGGCGCTGACTGCCTGGGAGCTACATACAAACCGCTGGCTGAGGCGACGAGCAACCGCTGCGACTTGTCCTCAGCAATTGCATAAATGACATTGCGTCCAAGCGGCGTCACTGAACTCCACGTAGACGTTTCATCGTCATAGACAAAGAGACCGCGATTCGTTCCGGCGAGCGTTCTGCCATTGCTTGCCTGGTAGAGCGATCGGATGAAGTTGGTATCGCTGTTATCGCCGACCGGTTCGACTCGTGGTGCGTTTGGATCATAGCGGCAAACTCCGCGGTCGGTGCCGAACCAGATAACACCCTCGCGATCGGCGAAGATCGCGTACACATGATCCGAACGCAGACCACCGGCAGTGCCGTCGAAAGTCAATCGCTGCACCTTTGCTTTTGAAATTCGAAATACGCCACGGCCGTCAGTGCCAATCCACATTTCATCCGCGATCGCTTTCAGCACCATGACTGGACCAGTCGCGGCCTCGTGGCGCTTAAGACTGGCGGGATCGTTTCCTGATAGCACTCCTGGCTCTTCTTTGCGCGCACGAGCGCCGGCCCAAAGCTTCCCTTCGTTGTCTCGCTCGAGCGCGTTGATAAAGAACGCGCCCGTTTTTACCTGCGACTCCTTCGCGGTAGCATTCTCAACCTCGATCACACCGCGACTGAGCGTGCCGGCGAAGATGCGGCTGTTTACCACCGCGACACTTGTGATGGCGAGCCGTCCAGGCCGTTCTCTATCGGCGCTCTCGAGTGGTTGTTTTAAGAGCTCCCGAGTATTGCCTCCAGTGCTCTCATAGATAAGACCCTGATCGCTGGTCATGACTACAGCACCGGATTGGTTCGTGACGATCGCGGTGATACCCTGGCCCGCAGTCTCGGTTATTTTTACAAATGTGTTTGCGCCCGCGTTGAGGCGTGCGGCGCCGGTTTCGGTGCCGACCCACAAGGCGCCATTTTTATCGGTGTGGAGCGCGAGGATGCGGCGGCCTACGGGCACTGCCGGGTCGTTGATGGTTTCTGTTCGCCGCCCGTCAAATCTTGCGAGACCCGTTTCAGTGCCAAACCACATCGCTCCATCGGACGCTTGTGTAATCGCGCGCACGCGATCGGAAGGCAAGCCGTGAAACAGTGTAACTGCGCCCCACTGATGCAGACCTGTCACCGGTGTTGGCGAAGGTGATGGAGACGGTGAAGGCGAGGGCGACGGCGATGCCTGCGGCTGCGGTTCTCCTACTTGTGCGGAAGACCCAATATCAAGAGCCAGCAAAGCGGCGCTCAGCAACAAAAGAGCACAAACGATTTTCCTAATACATTTTGTGCCTTTTGTGCTTTTTGGTGGCCTCATTTCTTCTTCGAGGCGAGTTTCTGTTCTTCGTTGAAACGTTTCTGATCTTTCTGTAGCCACGCTTCGAGATCGTTCGAGGCCTTTTCGAGCTCGTCGCTATTCAACAATCCACGTCGCAGCGCTTCGAAGAACGCGCGCGTGCGAATGTTGTACGCGAGTTTTTCGTATGCCTCCTGGTCGGTTCCTTCCGGAAGGGACACGAAAAGCTTTTCGTAAAGCGTTGCGAGCCGGCTCTCGACACCGCGCAAACTCAACGAACACTTGCGCGCGATGGCCCAGTTTGAAAGTCCGAGCGCGAGGTAATAGAGCGCTTCAGCCTCAAACTCCGTCAGCAACGGTCGCTTGAACGAATCCTTGAACGCGGGATCTATCATGTCCGCGCCGTCTTCAAGCACTGCGGCAACAAAACGAAGAAACCGCGACTCGGGATTGTTCTTGTGAATGAAGCCGTATGCTGGTGGCGGATCGACCGACTTCACGATCTTGCGGATCTCGTTGATATAGATCTCGTGCGGAAACTGCGTCCAGAAAATGATGCGCGCGGTAGGAAACTCGCGCCAGATGGCCCGCGCGGCTTTCACGCCGGAGAGTTTGGGCATCTGGATGTCGAGTATGCAGACGTCAGGTCTCTCTGCGAGCGCGAGCTTCACGGTCTCTTCGCCGTCGCCGGCCTCGAAGACCGGAACGTGCGACGGAAACTCCTTCTCGAGAATCTCGCGGAGGTAATGGCGCTGGGCCATGTTATCTTCAGCAATCAGGATTGACATGGCGAATGATGATAACGCTTCATATACGTGCGATGAAAGGTGAACTCATGCGAGCCCAAAAATCTTCTGTGTTGGTTTTACTCTTTCTGCTTGTGGTGTCAACCGTAGTTCCCACAGTTGCCCAAACGAGGGACGAACGTCTCTGGCAGCGCGCGCTGCAAATCCATCGCCGGGCGATCGTTATCGACACGCATAACGACGTCACGACGCCGATGACAAACGACGATTTCGATTTGAGCGGCACTCCTCCAACGCCGTATCGCACGAGCATCGAGCGTATGAAAAAGGGCGGCCTGACAGCGGAATTCTTTTCGCTTTACGTCAAGCCGTGGTACGTCGAACACGGCGGTTCGGCACGTCGCACGTTGGACATGATCGACTCGGTTTATCGAGCCGTCGAGCGACATCCGCGCGATCTGATGATCGCGACTTCCGTCGCCGACATTCGGCGCGCCAAGAGACAGGGAAAGATCGCGGCGTTGATGGGTATCGAAGGTGGTCACGCGATTGAAGACTCGTTGCCGACGTTGCGTGAATTTTACCGGCTCGGCGTCCGTTACATGACGCTCACCTGGAACAACACCAACAACTGGGCCGATGCGGGTCGTGGCGAGAAGAAGCACAACGGTTTGAGCGAGTTTGGCAAGGAAGTCGTGCGCGAGATGAATCGATTGGGGATGATGATTGACGTTTCGCACGTTTCGGACGAGACGATGAGCGACGCGCTCGACGTTTCCAAGGCGCCGATCATTGCCTCGCACTCATCCGCGCGCGCGCTCAGCAATGTCCCGCGGAATATTCCCGACGATCTGCTGAAGCGCATCGCGAAGAACGGTGGTGTGGTTCAGGTAAACTTCTACAGTGTGTTTGTTGATACGGAGACAGTCTCGCCGCAAAGCGCGGAGCGCGATCGCCGGCTCAAGGCGCAACAAGACGCAATTGATGAGAAATACAAAAACGATCCGGAGCGCCGGGCGGAAGAGAGCGATAAGCTCGAAGCGGCGAATCCATTACCGCCGCTTCCGATCTCGAAGTTGATCGATCACATCGATCACATCGTGAAAGTGGCGGGTATTGATCACGTCGGTATCGGCGCGGACTTCGACGGCGCGAACGATATGCCCGAAGGCGCACAGGATGTTTCGATGCTGCCGAACATCACGTACGAGCTGCTGAAGCGTGGTTACAGCGAACGCGATATCAGAAAGATACTCGGCGAGAATCTCCTGCGAGCTTTCTCCGAAGCCGAGCGCGTGGCGCGTAGCTCGAGCAGATCGATCAGCGGCGACGGCAGCATTCGAAGAATTAGATAGTTGAGCGCCGATAAATAGAACAAGTCAGGAAGAGGGGCTTGCCTCCCGCCGCTAGTCGATTGAGCGGGGGCGAGCCCCACTTCCTGACTTGTTCTATTCTCTGTGGCTAAATTCTATTTTCCGCGGCTAAAAAAAGAGCACGGCGCTTCACGGCCGTGCTCAAAGCAGAAAAGAAGAGAGTTGTATGAAGTTTAAAATTTAGCGGTTCTGACCGCCACGGTTCTGTCCACCAGACTGTTTCTGACTGCCAGTGGCGAATTCGTCGTCATCTTCCATGCCTTGCGATCCTTTTTGACCGCCGTGTTGACCCTGTTGACCATGCTGACCGGCTTGCTGGCCGCCCTGCTGACCACCTTGCTGGCCACTACGTCCGGGTGATTGCTGACCACCTTTATCCTGGCCGCCCGCACCCATGTTTTTCTGACGATCGTCGTTCTTCATTCTGTCGTCTGCCATGTGTCTATCCTCCCATGTTCGATGATTAATGCCTCGACATAAAACTATTCAACATGCGTGCCAGTAAGCCGAGGCTGTGTAAATGCGATTTCCATCTAAATTGTTGCAGCGAAAATGAGTTGTCAAACGATACGCGGGGAAATGAAATAGTACACACGCATGCTATTATTCGTCTCAAGTAATGACTGCCGCCGGCCTCTACGTTCATGTTCCGTTTTGTAGTTCGCGTTGTTCCTACTGCGACTTCGCCACGGGTCTTTACCAGCGTGAGCTCGCCGAAGCGTATGTTCACGCATTAGTCACAGAAATAAAGTCGTCACGCTATCTCGGCGAGCATGCGGACACGATTTACTTTGGCGGTGGCACGCCTTCATTGCTAACACCGGCGCAACTCGATCGTATCCTCGCGACTTTACACGACCACTTCGCTATCGCTCCCGCGTCTGAGCTCACGCTCGAAATAAACCCGGGGAGCGTAAACGAAGAGAAGCTTTGTGCGTTTCGGAGCCTCGGAATAAATCGGGCTAGCTTTGGTGCCCAAACGTTTGACGATCGGGAACTCGCAAAACTGGGCAGATCGCATTCATCCGCCGATACGTTGAAAACTTTCGCCGATCTGCGCCGCGCGGGCTTCGACAACGTGAGCTTCGATTTGATCGCGGGACTGCCGGGCCAAACGCTTGCCGGATGGCAACGAAACATCAAACAAGCGCTCGATTTGCGTCCCGAACATCTCTCGTTCTACCTGCTCGAGGTCCATCATGGCACGCCGCTCGCGGAACACATTCGACGCGGAATTCAGCCCGAACCTGACGACGATCTTGCAGGTGTGATGTATCAGTGGATGCTCGAGCAAGCGTCGGAAATAGGTTACGAGCACTACGAGATCTCGAATCTTTGCCAGCCTGGTTTTCACTCGCGTCACAACGTTAAGTATTGGACCGCGGCGCCTTATTACGGATTTGGCTGTTCGTCGCACTCTTACGATGGAGATGCTCTGCGCTGGTCCAATCATCGCGATGTTTTGAAGTACGTGGAGACGATCGAGAGCGGCCTGTCGCCAGTTGTTGACGAGCAACAGCTCAGCCCAACTGACGTCCGCGCGGAAGCGTTGTTTCTTGGCATGCGACTCATGTGCGGTATCGACCTGCGCCGTTATCGCGAATCGTTTGGAGTTGATTTGCGCGACGAGCATGCCGAGGATCTCGATCGCTTCTGCAAGGCCGGGCTGCTTGAGTTTGACGGCGATCTGATTAGATTAACGCGCAGCGGCGCTCTGTTATCCAACGAAGTGTTCGCTGCGTTTGTGTAGACTCCTTCGATGATTATCGCAATCGACGGTCCATCAGCCTCCGGCAAGTCCACCCTCGGTCGCTTGCTGGCGCGCGCATTGAAGCTCCTGTACCTCGACACAGGTTCAATGTATCGCGCCGTTGCGCTCGCGGTGATCGACGCTCGCGTTGATCCAAACGACGCTGAAGCGGTAACGAAGCTCGCCAATCAAATCGAGATCGATTTGGAAGGCGATCCGGATTCGCTGTGCGTGTTACTCAACGGGCGCGACGTGACCGAGCAGATCCGCACAGACACTGTGACTGAGATGTCGTCCATCGTGTCGGTTATTCCCGGCGTGAGACGCGCGATGGTGGAGCGACAACGCACAATGGGCAGGCGCGGCGCGGTGCTGAACGGTCGTGACATCGGCACGGTCGTTTTTCCGGATGCAGACGTCAAGTTTTTTCTCACAGCCGGGCCTGAAGAGCGCGCGGAACGACGTTACAAGGAAGATCAGATGACTGCGAGCTCATCGGCGACATTGGCGGAGACGCTTTCCGACCTGGTTGAGCGCGACCGCCGCGACTCAACACGCGCAGATTCCCCGTTGAAGGTCGCGGACGATGCGATCGTCATAGACTCAACCGGGAAGAGTATCGAAGAAGTGTTTGAAGAGATGATGAAAAGAATTAGCCACGGATTACACGAATGAACACAGGTCAGAATTAATCCATGTTCATTCGTGTAAATCCGTGGCCGGTTTTATTATGTTCACCGGAATAATTGAAGAACTCGGCAGCGTGCGCAGCATTGAAGAGCGCGGCGAGAATGCTCGTCTCGTGATCAGTGCTCGCGTTGTCACTGAAGGCACGAACCACGGCGACTCGATCTCCGTGAATGGCGTGTGTTTGACCGCGCTCGATATCAGTAGCGATTCGTTTGCCGCCGACGTGTCACGCGAGACGCTGCTGCGCTCCACGCTCGGCAGACTACGACCCGGAGCGCCCGTTAATCTCGAGCGCGCCGTCACTCCAGCCACGCGCCTCGGCGGTCACATCGTCCAGGGTCACGTCGACGCCCGTGGACAGTTCACCGGCGTTGAAGATCACGGCGAATCCTGGACCGTCAAAATCGCCTATCCGAAAGAGATCGCGCGTTACCTTGTTTTCAAAGGCTCCGTGGCTGTCGAGGGGATTAGTTTGACCATTGCCGGCCTGACTGACGACTACTTCGAGATCGCCATCATCCCGAAGACCTGGGAAGTCACGAACCTCTCCCATTTGAAACCCGGAGACGAGGTCAACATCGAGGTCGACATCCTCGGGAAGTACATCGAGAAACTGCTGTCCTCGCAGTAGGGCGCCTCCTTAGAAATAGAACAAGTCAGGAAGTGGGGCTTGCCCCCGCTTGTCGAATTCAAACAGCGGGGGCAAGCCCCACTTCCTGACTTGTTCTATTCCAAGGGGCGACCTCCAACTAAGGTTTATCAATTTCCGGGTTTCGGTTAACATGACGCCGTGGCTTTAGCGACCATTGAAGAGGCCGTCGCCGACATCCGCGACGGTCGCATGATTATCATTGTTGACGACGAAGATCGCGAAAATGAGGGCGATCTGGTCTGTGCTGCCGAGAAGGTCACTCCGGAGATCATCAACTTTATTGCCCGGCATGCCCGTGGCCTGATCTGCCTGCCACTTACCGAGGAGCGTTGCGACGAACTCCATCTGACCAC
>DATENQ010000455.1:0-9722 GCA_035275005.1 Pyrinomonadaceae bacterium
TACAATAGACAAAAGTGAGGACAAAGAGATGCCCCTGGAAGCACTCGGAATGGTTGAGACCAAAGGATTCGTGGGTGCAGTTGAGGCCGCCGATGCGATGGTCAAAGCAGCGAATGTACAACTGCTCGGAAAAGAGTACATTGGCGCCGGCTATGTGACGATCTTTGTGCGTGGCGATGTTGGTGCGGTTAAAGCGGCGACGGATGCAGGCGCGGCAGCGGCGCGAAGAGTGGGAGAACTGATCAGCGTTCACGTGATTCCGCGACCGCACGCTGAGGTGGAGCGCGTACTGCCGGTCAATGGACGCACTGGACTGAGCCCGGACGAGAGCGCTTTGCAGGGTGGTGGCGCGCGCGGACAGTTGGGCCAGGGCGATCAGGGCCGCTCGCTAGGCGCCGGAACGCGCGACGCGAATAAAGAGAGAACTCGATAGATCTGCGTAATCTGCGGCTCAATATTGGGAGTTCGTCATGTCTGTCGATAAGGATCTAGTTTCAGTACAGCAGGCGCGTGATCTGGTTGAGGCGGCGCACCGGGCGCAGGCCCAGGTGACCCAATTCGATCAGGCGAAAATCGATCGTATTTGTGAGGCGATGGCCAGGGCGGCACTTGGTGAGGCGGCACGGCTCGGCGCGATGGCCGTCGAAGAGACCGGATACGGCGTTCCGGCGGACAAACAAGAGAAGAACCGTTTTGCGGCTGAAGATGTTTGGAACTACTTTCGCGGACTGCGCACTAAGGGAGTTGTCTCCGAGTCGAAAGATGTTGTCGAGATCGCCAGCCCGCGTGGTGTTGTGGCAGGCATCATTCCTTCAACTAATCCTACCTCGACTGCAATTTTCAAAATCTTGATCTCGATCAAATCGCGTAACACTGTCGTGCTGTCGCCGCATCCGTCCGCGGCGAAGTGTATCAACGAGACTGCGCGCGTCATGCGCGACGCGGGCGTTAAGGAAGGTTTGCCCGCGGACGCGATCGGCTGCATGACGACGGCGACGATCGAAGGCACGGAAACCTTGATGAAGCACAAGCAGACGGCTGTGATTCTGGCGACTGGCGGAATCGGGCTGGTGCGTGCTGCGTATTCGTCAGGCAAACCCGCGTTTGGAGTTGGACCAGGCAACGTGCCCGTGTGTGTCGAGCGGACTGCCGACGTGCCGAAAGCAGTGCAGGACATTCTGACGGGCAAGTGTTTCGACAACGGGACCATCTGCGCTTCCGAGCAGGCAGTGATTTGCGATGCGCCTATCGAGCAGGCAGTGCGCGAACAGTTCAAACTCCAGGGCGCGCATTTTCTTTCCGCCGCCGAAGCAGAACAACTCGGCAAGGTCGTTGCAACTCCGCAGCGATCGCTAAATCCCGCGATCGTCGGCAGGTCGGTTGAAGTGATTGCGAAGATGGCAGGTCTGACGGTGCCGCCCGGGACGCGCTGTTTAATGGCGGACGTGGCGGGCGTCGGGCGTGATTATCCATTGTCGATGGAAAAGCTTTCGCCGATTCTGGCGTTTTACGTGGCTGACGGTTTGACGGCGTGCGCTGAGCGAAGTAAGGAAGTGCTGGGTTACGGCGGCATGGGCCACACTGCGGGGATTCATACGCAGTCGCGCGAGGCGGCAGTGAGTTTTGGCGCCGAGATGCCTGCATCGCGTATCACAGTGAATACTCCGACGACACACGGCGCGATCGGGTTCTCGACTGCGTTACCGCCGTCGATGACACTCGGTTGTGGATCGTGGGGCGGGAACGTGACGTCTGACAACGTTTCGCCGCTACATTTGATGGACATCAAGCGCGTGGCTTTTGAAACACGGCCGGTTAAGAGCGCGCGTCCGGCTGTTAGCACACAGACAGTTTCGCAGCCGGTAGCGGCGAAGGAAACAGTCGTCGCTGGAGGCAAGATCGATCGTCAGGAGATTGCGGCGATTGTCGATCGATTCCTCGCTGGGAAACGTGTTGAGCCGTCTGCTTCGCCTCTACCAGCACCAGTAATTGAGAGCGAAGCGGGCAGCATGTATACCGCGCCCGCACCTGCGCGTCCGGCGGAGCCTGTTAGTAAACCGGCCGCCGCAGCGCCTTCGAGCAACGGTGCGAAAGCAGTCGATTTCGTAAGTGAAGACGATGTGCGTCGCGCGATTCAGAAAGGCGACAAGATCTACGTTAACGCAAAGACGATCATCACCCCTGCGGCGCGCGATATCGGTGAGCCCGCGGAAATATTTGCAAAAGTGTAATCCCAATGTTCTTAGGAAAAGTTGTAGGCACTGTCTGGTCCACGAAAAAGACGCCCGACCTCGAGGGCGTAAGGTTCTTGATTGTCCACCCGTACGACCTCGACAAAGAACCGACGCGCAACATCGTCGTCGTTGCCGATCGACTCGGAGCGGGCACCGGCGAAATGGTGATGTGCGCCTTCGGCAAGGCGGCGCGCTCGGCGATCGGGAATCAGGATATGTCGATCGAAGCCGCGGTGGTGGGTATCGTCGATCGCGTCGATATCAACGACACTCTTTCGGACGAAATGCGTGAAGCGGCCCGCAGGCTCGTACAAGAAAATGGCAGACCGTAAACAAACCATCCCTGATCACTCATTCCTTTCCCGATGACCAATGAAGACCTGATTTATCGAATCACTCGAGCGGTTTACGACCGCTTGGGGAACGCGGTTAACGATACGACGGTCGAGCAGTTGGTCACCGACATCTACAATCAGGTAAAAACAACGAGCACTCCCGCTGCGCCGATCGATCGTGGCGCCGCGGCGGCGGGCTCGGCGGAAGGATCGTCAGACCGGATGGTGATCTCGGTGTTTGGTTTGGATCATCCGGGGATCGTTGCGGGCGTTTCCCAGATCCTCGGCGAGGCGAGTTGCAGTATCATCGACATCAACCAAACAGTGGTTCAGGGAAAGTTTGCGATGGTGATCATCGCCGACACTTCGCGCGCGCGTGAGAGCACAGCCGAATTGAAAGATCGACTCCGGTTGGCGGGTCAGAACCTCGGCGTTCGCATTTATGCGCAGCGAGAAGATCTCTTCAACGCGATGCACCGCATCTAGATTATGTCTGAGCCGGAAATTGCACGTCGTTGTAGCTCCTGTGGCGCGTCGGTGCGCCAGCGCGCGATGTTTTGCCCGCAGTGCGGGAACCCGATTTCGCAGCAGGAGGCTGCTGTGACGACGACCACGACTCCGCAAACACCAGAAACGATGATTGAAACTGCTCCGGCGCCGAGAGTTCGTGAAGACGGCGTGCGCGGTCGAGTGGAGAAGTTGCGAAAAGTGTCGAGCGTCGTGATCGATCAAGCCGCCTACGATCCCAGTTTACGTTTCCTGCTCGTGGCTGCGGCGCTGTTTCTGCTGTTCCTCGTTCTGCTGATTCTTAGCAAAGTAATCGGATAATGGAATACACCCAGGCCGAGATTCTCCAAACTGTCGCGATGACCGAGATGGAACATCTCGACGTGCGCACAGTCACGCTCGGTTTGAACCTGCTCGACTGCACCAGCGACTCGATGGCGGGAGTGGCGCAGAAAGCCGGCGACAAGATCCGTCGCGTTGCAGCGCGGTTAGTGCCGACAGTCGATGAGATTGGAGAGCAGTTTGGCATCAGGGTAGCCAACAAACGTATCTCGATCACGCCGGTGTCACTAATCACCGAAGGTTTGCAGGGCGACGTCGTGCAGGTCGCTCGCGCGATTGACGACGCTGCTGGCACAGTTGGCGTCGATTTCATCGGCGGTTATTCAGCACTGGTCCAGAAGGGCGCTACGCCTTCCGAAACGCGATTTCTCGACTCTATTCCCGAAGCGCTTTCGACGACGCAACGTCTGTGTTCTTCAGTCAACGCAGCCACGACGCGCGCCGGCATCAACATGGATGTGGTGGCCCAAGTCGGCCGGATGTTAAAGGACGCTGCTGAACGAACGCGCGATCAAGGTGGGTTGGCATGCGCGAAGTTTGTCTGCTTCGCAAACGCGGTGGAAGACAATCCGTTCATGGCCGGTGCTTTTCACGGGGTCAGCGAAGCGGAAGCTGTAATCAATGTCGGAGTTTCAGGACCGGGCGTGGTCCATCACGCAGTCAGGCATTCAGATCGAGATCTTCCGCTGCAGGACATGGCGGAAACTATCAAAAAACTCTCGTTCAAGCTGGCACGTGCGGGTGAGCTGGTCGGACGTGAAGCAGCACGCCGATTGGGCATTCCCTTCGGCATCATCGATCTCTCGCTCGCTCCGACACCCGTTCCGGGAGACTCAGTTGCAAACATCATCGAAGCAATGGGTTTCGAGCGGGCCGGCACTCACGGCACTACCGCCGCGCTGGCGCTGATAACCGATGCCGTAAAGAAAGGCGGCGCGATGGCCAGCGGTTCGGTTGGCGGCATGAGTGGAGCTTTCATCCCGGTGTCGGAAGATGCGGGCATGATCGAAGCAGCACAGCTCGGGGCGTTGTCGCTGGATAAGCTCGAGGCATGGACCAGCGTCTGCTCTGTCGGCATCGATATGGTTGCCGTGCCGGGCTCAACGTCGGCGGAAACCATCGCAGCGATCATCGCGGACGAGATGGCTATCGGAACGATGAACAACAAGACCACCGCGGTGCGGATCATCCCGGTGCCCGGACGCGACGTCGGTGAGATGGTGGAGTTTGGCGGTTTGCTCGGTAGCGCGCCGATCATGCCGGTGAGTGCGTTCTCGTCGTCGGCATTTATCCGGCGAGGCGGCAGAATACCCGCGCCGATTCACTCGTTGCGAAATTAAAATAGGACCTATAAGACCGGTAGGACCTATACTATACTGACGACTCGGAGGAAGTGATGCCTGAAGCACTCGGAATGGTCGAATGTCGTGGCCTGGTGGCGATGATTGAGGCTGCCGACGCGATGGTTAAAGCCGCGAACGTTCGCCTCGTCGGTTGGGAAAAGATCGATGCCGGCCTGGTCACGGCGATTGTGCGCGGCGACGTGGCTGCGGTTCGTGCCGCCGTCGACGCCGGTGCGGCTGCCGGAAAGCGAGTCGGCGAAGTTGTTGCGACGCACGTTATCCCTCAACCCCATTCGGATGTAGATCTCGGTATACCCGTCTTGAACACAGGCGAGACTACTCGCAAGAAGATCAGCGGTTCAGTCAAAGCCAAGTAGCGCCTCTCCCCTCGTTTCCCCGCAATTAATCCCCCTGCAATTTTTGGTTCGAATTCATTTACTGCCGGGAGATTATCCATGCCGCGAAAGAGAAATATTGTGAGCACACTGCTCGAGAAGTTTTCTTACCAGGCTACCAGGGCCACTGGCACATCGCTCGCTTTCATGCTCGCCGTGACTGTGATCGTGGTCTGGGCCATCACTGGACCGCTGTTTGGTTTTTCTGACACGTGGCAGCTCGTCATCAATACGGGAACTACCATCGTTACTTTCCTAATGGTTTTTTTGATTCAGCGTGCGCAGAACAAAGACGCGCTTGCCATTCATCTCAAGCTCAACGAGATCGTTGCAGCAATGGAAGGCGCCAGCAATCGTTTGATCGATGTGGAGGATTTGAGTGAGCCCGAGATCGATGCGCTGCGCAAGTACTACAAGCGGCTAATTGAGCTGGCGCGAACAGATGACAACCTCACCACGACGCACTCGATCGAGGAGGCAGCCGAAAGGCACGGGTTCAAGTACAAGAAGTCAAAAACGGCCGCCGATTAACGCGGAATTACGGTTTTTTGTTTGGAGTAGCAGTTCCAGGCATTCTCACGGCCGGCGGGCGTGGACCGCCGCCCTGGCTTTCCTTACGCGCGAGGCGTCCGGTTCGCGTTAGCGCGATCCGTTTTTCGGAGGAGTCGGAGGGTTGGTCCACCGTGACCTTGATCGCGCGGAAGCTGCCATCCTGTTCCTTGTTCGTGGGATTGTAGGAGATCACGTACTGTGTTCGCAGATCTCTGATGATCTCATTCGCGATCTGGGGCAGCTCGGAGATCGACTCCGGAAAGAAAGCGCGACCGCCTGTTTCGCTGGCGAGTTTCTTGATCAGGTTGACTGCTTTGTCGCGCGGGCTCTTGCGGATCAAGCCGGCCTCTTTGTCCAGCTCGTTAACGAACCCGATCACGAAGATCTGAACGTCTTCCTCACGCAGTCGCTCGAAGAGTTGTTCCTGCTTGTAAAAGCTGTTCCGGTCTTCGCCGTCAGTAATAACGATTAGCGCGCGGCGTCGACGATCGCCTTCGTCGCCCTTCTTGTATTCGGAAACGTGCTCGGCGGAAAGATAGACCGCATCGATAACTGCAGTTTGACCACCTTCCACATAAAAACTATCCAAACCATCCAACAGCTGCTCTTTGCTCGCGGTGAAATCCTGGACCGTCTCGATCTTGTCGCTACTGATGAACCGCACGAGAAAAGTCTCGTCGCCGGGTTTGTTGGCGTTGATGATCGTCTTGCCTGCGTCTACAACGCTTTGTAACTGCGAACGCAGCGAGCCGGATGTGTCGACGGCGAGACCATAGCTGATCGGAACTTCTTCGCGTGTGAACGTTTCGATCTTCTGGGCCACACCGTCCTCAAAAACATGAAACTCACCTTCCGGGACGTTGTTAATCGGCCGGTTGTTACGATCGATTACGCGCACGTGAAGTTGGACCAACTCTGCGTTAATGCGAATGACGCTGTCCGGATCGAGTGTCTCAGGTGGAGTTGGCGTCGGCGTTGGCTTTAGACGCGGTGGCGGTGGCGGATCACCGAGGGTCGGCGCATTCCGATCGATCTGAGCCGGACGAGTGGTTTGTGGCGTCGGTGACGGTGTTTGAGACTGCTGAACGGGAGTAGGTGAAGCCGCGGGCTTTGCGGGTTGAGTGCTACGGGGGCGCTCCTGGTCACTGCCGGCCATCACGCTGGAGCCAAAGACCAATCCCACGACGATCAAACAGCAGATCGCCAACACGCCACTCCGCCTCAGGTTCTGCTCGCTAAACAACACCCACTGACTCCTCTCAAAACCTCAAAATAATAGTCAGAATTGCGCGTTACTCAAAACGCTCCACGACCCTGGTAATCGGGACGGGAGCGTCATTACTGCCTTTCATTACAACTACACGCGCAAGGCTGGGGCAACAATGCAGCCACTAGACGCACACGTGCAAAGATGCTGCGGAACTGAGCCTGCGTTGCCGAAAGCTTATTTTTTGGAATCACTGAGCTCGCACGCCGGCGGTGGCGTAATAGCCTTCCTTGGAGCGAACGAACAATCGCGGCAAGCCCCGGGGCGGGGTTACTTTAACCTTCACCTTGTGCCACTTGCCGTCGTTTGCGAAAGATTCGGGTTTGTACCCAATGGAATACTGGTGCCGCAACTCCAGCGCGATCTGCTCGAAAATGTCGTCCATTTCCGCTGCCGAGCGCGGGAAGAACGCCTTGCCTCCCGAGACGCCCGCAAGCTCGTCGAGAATTCCCTGGCCTTCCATGCCCATGGCGCTGCCGGCGTCGCTACCGCTCAGGATACCGATGCCGTAGAGCGTCACGTCCGACTCTTTCAACAGCTTTCGAAGTTCGTTGAAGGTGTAACGGGAATCGTTATCCTGCCCGTCGCTGATCAGCAGGAGAGCGCGTTTCGGATGCGCGCCGCGCTGCACTTTTTCGACGCCGAGATAGCAGGCATCGTAAAGAGCGGTCTGGCTCTTGGTTTCTACAAACGTCAGCTTGTTGAGAATCGAATCACCGTCGCGTGTTCTGTCGAGAAGTAATTGTGCCCGGGAATTGAAAGCGATCAGGAAATACTCATCGGAGTCGTGGCTGGTTTGAATGAATTTGGACAGAGCGTCGCGCGCGCGTTTCACTTTGTCGCCGCTCATCGAGCCGGAGACGTCGAAGATAACTCCGACTGAGACCGGTGAGTCGTCGTCGCTGAAATAAGTGATCTCCTGCTGCTGTTTATTGTCGAAAACGGCGAACGCGCTCTTGCTCAATCCTGAAACGTAACGTCCGTAGGTGTCGGTGACGGTCACTGTCAACGTGATCAGATCAGTGTTGGTGATTAGTGACTTATCGTCGAGCTCAGTGCCGAGTTTCTGATCTTTCTGTTTTTGAGCAGGGGTTTGGGAGGCCGTCGCGGCGGACTTGTCCTGAGCTGCAGGCTCCTGACTCTGCACTGTCAGAACGAGAAAAACCGTAACAGTGACTAACGAGATGGAAGCCGCCGTTATTTTGGTGGCGTAACGAGTCGGAAAATACATGTCACCCCCGGACTAGATCGGTGATTCAGTTTTAAGTACCGGTCAGGGCTCGAAAGGGAACTGTCAACACAGATGCTCGTTTGGGAACGAGTGATGCCCGACTTTCAAACCGGAGCATGAAATGTTCACGGGGAGACGGCCGCGCGCGTTTCAGGTTAAGTGCTGTGTTGCACGGCCATTCTAGGACAGGGGCATCCTCGGGCGCAAGATCTTCCAGACAAAGAAGTAGGTCCTATAGGACTTATAGGACCTATTCTGAATTACATCGGTTCGGCTTCGACGATGCTGGTCGGAAGCTCGGTCGGGATGATGCGGAGGAGTTTGAAGCCCGCCGCTCCGAGAAGCTGTTCGAATTCTTTCGCGGTGCGTTCCTTGCCGCCCGTCATCACCAGCATATTCAAATCGATGAACTTCGAGAAGTGCGGTTCGTCGCTTTCAGGCACGACGCAGTCGACGAGAATCAGCCTGCCGTTCGCGCGCATGCGGCTGCAGCAGTTTCGCAGAATCGTGATCGACTTTTCGTCGTCCCAATCGTGAATAATCCATTTCATCACGTAGGCGTCGCCCCCCGCCGGAACGGATTTGAAGAAGTCACCGGCAACGATCTCGCAGCGTTCGGCGACTCCGGCCGCCTCGAGCTTCGGACGCGCTCCTTCGATCACTTGCGGAGCGTCAAACAAGATCGCTTTCACTTTCGGATTACGCTTAAGAATCGACGTGATCAGCCCGCCGTGACCTCCGCCAACATCCACCACTGTCCCGAACTTCGAAAAATCGTACAGTGACAAGATCGCTTCATTCGTCGCCGCGGTCACGCTGCTCATTGAGTCGTTGAAAACCGCGGCGTCTTCCGGATTCTGTTGGAAATACTTCCAGATATCGACCCCGAAAAAGTTATCAAACGCAATCTCGCCGGTCTTGACGCTGTGCATCAAATTACCCCAGGCGGGATAGTGTTCCTGGCCGAGCTCGGAAACAGCAAACCAGCGCAGCGAGCCGGGCGCATCAGTGACCAGGGTTTCTGACACAGGGGTTTGGGCGAAACGTCCGCCGTTGACGGAGCTTAGAACGCCGACACTCGCCAGCGCGCGCAGGATGCGGAACAGGGAAGGCCCGTGCATTTTGGTGGCCTCGGCTAGCTCCTCTGTGGTCTTCGGTCCTGACTTCAGTAAGTCGGGGATGCCTAGCTTGGCGATGACGTAGACGCCCCGAGAAATCCAGAAACCACTAATGATTTGCAGCATCTGGACGTTAGCTGGTTGTTCATTTACGAGTTGATTTGCAGGTGCACTCACAGTTGGATCTCCTTGGATTAATTCAGATACCTAAATAAGGTGGGATTAAGACTCATAGATCTCAAACAATATACGCGAGAACTAACAGTAAAAAGGAACAAAGCAGTTTTTAGCCGCAGATTTACGCGGATGAACGCAGATCTGAGTTCATCCGCGTAAACAAAGCAGTTTTTAGCCGCAGATTTACGCGGATGAACGCAGATCTGAGTTCATCCGCGTAA
>DATENQ010000456.1:0-2258 GCA_035275005.1 Pyrinomonadaceae bacterium
TTTCTCGGCGACGGCGAGACCGATCCACGCTGACGCAGGAGCGTCAGTGATCGCGGTAGCGCGTTTTGCGAATTCGAGCGCCGACTTCGCGTCACCCGCGCGCAGACGGATCTCCGAGAGCATCCGCAGCGCCACACCTTCCTTAGCGTCAACTGCCAGGGCTTGCCGGAACATCTCCTCGGCTTCTTTGTCACGACCTTGTCGCATCAACAAAGTGCCGAGGGCCGAATGTGGCAGCGCCCAGTTCTTTTTGTAGGAGATGGCGAGACGAAAGGCGGCGTCTGCTTCCGGCAAGCGACCCAGTGAGGCGAGCGCGTTGCCGCGCTGAAACTCTGCTTCCGGAAACTCAGGCCGCACCTTAAGCGCTTGTTCGTAAAAACTGAGTGCTTTTTCCAGGTCGCCACGCGAGTGCGCGCTTTGTCCGCGTTCGAACAAACGCACCGGATCTGCGGCATCGTCTCCAAACGCTTCCTGCGCGGAAACAGTTGCACACGAAGAAAGCAGCACGAAGCAGACTACAACAATCGACAGCAGCAGCGAGAGTCTTTTCCAGAAAGAGGCGTTCAGTTCATACATTTGGAGCGCGATCCGGGGAGGCTTCGATGTTAGCACAACACCACACAGATCGTCGCTGTGATGCTGGTTGCGCAGCTATTGATGCATGAGCTAACATGCGGACACCGAATGAATAATCCAATCGTCAAGGAAGAAAGACTGAGAGAAATCTTTCGTGAGCTCGAGTCGGTAATCGTTGCTTACTCCGGCGGCGTCGACAGCAGCTACGTTGCTTACATCGCCAACGCCGAACTCGGACCACGCGCGGTTTGCATTACGGGGCAGTCGGCAAGCCTGCCTGTGTATCAGCGCGCGGAGATCGATCGCGTTGTCGAGAAGTTTGGTATTCAACACGAAGTGATTCAGACGGAGGAGTTGGAAAATCCGGGTTATAGCGCCAACAATCCCGATCGATGTTTCTTCTGCAAAGACGAGCTGTATACGAAGCTCGAGTCGGTCGCGCGTGGTCGCGGCATTCAGAATATTGTTGATGGTTCCACGGTCGATGATCTCGGCGACTACCGGCCGGGGCGACGAGCGGCGATGCAGCATGCGGTGCGTAGTCCTTTAATTGAGGTTGGTCTAAGTAAGGATGAAGTTCGCGAGTTGAGCCGCAGGGCGACGTTGCCGACGTGGGACAAGCCTGCGAGCCCGTGTCTTTCTTCGCGTATTGCCTATGGAACGACGGTGACCATCGAGCGACTCAGCAAGGTAGATCGCGGTGAAGAGATCCTGCGCGAGTTTGGTTTTCGAGAGTTCCGGGTGCGCCATCACGATCAGCTGGTGCGGCTCGAGATTGCGCAGACGGAGATGGACCGCGTCATGAGTAAAGAAGTGTTTCAGAAACTTGCGGCCCGCTTTCGTGAGTTGGGGTTTAAGTACGTCACTCTCGATCTCGAGGGCTTCCGCAGCGGGTCAATGAACGAAGTTCTGCCAGCAACCGGCGAAGCCGGTGTAAGCATAAAGCCTGGGGCGCAAGCCCCGGGATCAGTATGAAAAAGGATTATGAGCCTACGAAATGGGCGACAGCGCTTTCGCCCGCTCGGGGGCTCGGATTTTATCAAAACAACTTACCTGGGGCTTGCGCCCCAGGCTTTACGCCGTCACCCGCTTCGCGGGTTTAATGGAGAGGCTCCCATGAGCATGTTTGCTACCACCTACGTCGACGATATTCGCGAGATCAAAGAGGAAAACCCGTTCGAGTCGATGATGTCGCGATTCGATCGCGCCGCGCAGCTACTGGACCTCGATCCGGACCTTTACGCAGTTTTGCGAGTTCCGAACCGCGAGCTGAAGGTCTACATCCCCACGAAGATGGATTCAGGGCGCATTCAGGTGTTTGAAGGATATCGCGTCCAGCACAACTTCGCGCGTGGTCCAGCCAAGGGCGGCATTCGCTATGCGCCTGACGTCAATATCGACGAAGTGCGCGCTCTCGCCGCGTGGATGACGTGGAAATGCGCCGTTGTCAACGTGCCTTTCGGTGGGGCGAAAGGCGGCATCATCTGCGATCCGCAGCAGATGTCAACGGGCGAGATTGAACGCATGACCCGCCGTTACGCCGCTGAGCTGCTCGACTTCATTGGACCAGAAAAGGATGTGCCGGCCCCGGACATGAACACCAACGAGCAGACCATGGCGTGGATCATGGACACCTACTCGATGCACAAGCGACACACAGTCACGGCCGTTGTTACAGGCAA
>DATENQ010000457.1:0-4553 GCA_035275005.1 Pyrinomonadaceae bacterium
CGCCGCGAATTAAATCACAATAGCCGTGCGAAGAATCGACCTGTCTAATTTTCAGGTGGCCACGAGCGAGACGGCGCGCGATATCAATCGCCGCATCGTGCTCAACCTGATCCGGACGCACCAGCCGATCTCTCGAGCTGATCTGGCGCGGCATTCAGGTCTGCAACGCAGCACCGTCTCCGTAATCGCCGAACAACTAATCAGGGATCGCTGGATCAAGGAGGGCGCAAATGGCCACACGCCGCGCGGCCGGCGGCCGCAGCTCCTGCATTTGAACAAAGAGCGCGTCGGTATCATCGGTATAAACATTCGTCCGATCACAACCACCCTCGCGCTCGCGGATCTCGACGCCAACTTCCTGGCGCAGGATTCATTAGCAACTCCGTCCGATCCCAAACAGTTCGTAGCTGAATTGCTGCCTCGCGTACGTAAGTTGATGCGAGCGCGACCGGAATTGACGTGTGAAGGTATCGGCGTGAGCCTGCCGGGACGCGTCGACCTCGCGAGCAAGCAGCTCGTCTTTGCCCCCAACCTCGGCTGGAAAGATTTCGACCTGAAGACACCGCTTGAAAAGGCGACTCGACTGCCCGTCGAACTCGAAAATGCCGCGAATTCCTGCGCTCTTTCGGAAATTTGTTTCGGCCGTCGCGCGGAAGGGCTGCGGAATCTGATTGTTGTGACCGTGTCCGAAGGCATCGGCTGCGGCTTGATACTCAATCACCAATTGGTCCAGGGATCGACCGGAACCGCCGGCGAGTTTGGCCACGCCACGCTGATCCAGGACGGACTCGAGTGCAGTTGCGGCAATCGCGGTTGTTGGGAAATGTACGCGTCCAACACCGCGGCTATCCGTCATTACACCAAATCAACAGCACCGACGCGACCAACAAAGCGTGCCACCGAAACCGAAAAGACGATCAGTTTTGAACACTTGCTGCGACTCGCGGATCAGCGCGACGCAAAGGCAGTCGAGTCTTTGCAGCAGATGGCGAAGTATCTCGGCATGGGAATGGCGCCACTCGTTACCGGTCTGGCGCCGGACATGATCGTGATAGTGGGTGAAGTGACTCGTGCCTGGCGTGAGGTCGGGCCGATTATCAGGGAAACGATCAAGCAGCAATCCTTTACGCGTGCGGAGACCCAGATCGTGCCGAGTGATCCAATCACTCAGCCACGCTTACGCGGCACGATCGCGCTGGTGCTGCTGAAGCATTTCGGCGCTCCTTCGGTCGCGTAAGTAGTCTATTGTCTATTTTGTTGTGGTCTCGAACTAATTGACGTTCTGTGAAGTACCACGGGCAAGCCCGTGACATCGCGCACCAACCTTCAACTAAAGGAGATACTCCAATGCTTACCTTCAAAAGGCACCACTCCACATTGTTGCGGCGCTTCGTGCTACTAACTCTGATCTGTGCCGCAGTGCCGGTCTTGACCACAGCGCAAGTCTTATACGGTTCCCTCACAGGCACTGTAACTGACCCAAAGGAAGCGGCGGTGCCGGGTGCGCGCGTGGAGATCGTTAACAGCGCCACGAATGAAACCAGAAACACCACCACTGACGAGCGCGGTGGTTATAGCTTCAACAATCTTCAGGTGGGCATTTACAAACTCACCATCACGCTCAATTCGTTCAAGACCCTGGTCAAAGACGACGTGCGCATCGAAGCGAATAAAGTTTACCGGCTCGATCCACGACTCGAGCTGGGGGAAGTACGCGAAACGGTGCTGGTCTCTTCCGATCAGATGGTGCCGTTGCAAACGGATCGCACTGACGTGAACATCACGCAGACGACGCGCCAGGTAAACGATCTACCCCTCACCGGCAGCCTGGGCCGAAACTATCAGAGTTTGATGCAGCTGATTCCCGGCACTGTCGGCGCGGGAGAGCAGAACTCCGTTGCCGGCAACCCGCAACGCTCGATCTCTTTCAACGTTAACGGCGTCTCGCGTATGCAGAACAACACGCGCATCGACGGCGCGTCAGTGGTCTATCCATGGTTACCCACGAACACGGTCTACGTCCCACCGGCTGAATCGATCGAGACTGTCAACATCGTGACCAACTCATTCGACGCCGAACAGGGACTCGCCGGTGGCGCGGCGATCAACCTGAGCATCAAGTCAGGCACAAACGACTTTCATGGCGCCGGCTGGCTTTACGACACGAACAGCCGTTTCGCGTCGCGCAGCTTCTTCCAGCCTGCCAACCAGCCACAGGTTCCGAAGTCGATCCTGGTCCAGTATGGTTACGCGGTCGGTGGTCCAATCGTCAAAGACAAGCTTTTCTTCTTCAATGATTTTGAACGCACCACTTCGCGAACCACGGCGCGCACGACGCTTTTCAGTATCGCGCCCGCGAGTCTGCGGCCGGACGCTGGAGGTAACGTCAGTTTCGCCGGTACAGGTGCGACCATCTTCGATCCGCTCTCGAACGCGGATCCGCGCCTCCGAACACCATTTCTAAACAACGTCATTCCCGCAAACCGGATCGACATTGCCGCGCTCGAGCTGATCAAACGCATGCCGCTGCCAAACGTGTGTGCCACGTGCTTCAGCAACAACTTCGCGCCGGGAGGTGTCGCGCAGTTCAATCGCAACAACTACGACACCAAGATCAACTACATCATCAATCAGAAATTAACGATGTTTGGCCGCTACAGTTATTCGGGAAGCGAGGTGTTCGAACCTTCGATCTTCGGCGAGGCAGGTGGCGATTCGCTTAACGGCGGCCAGCAGGGACTCGCGCCGTCCAAGATTCAGGTGGCGGGTGTGGGCTGGACGTATATCTTTAGCCCGTCTCTCGTCGGCGATTTGAACCTCGGTTACACGCGACAAAAACTGGGTGCTCACGACGACAACTTCGGCACCAATTTCGGACTCGACGTGCTGAAGATTCCCGGCACCAACGGTCCGGACGAATTGCAAAGCGGCATTCCCTCGTTTCAGTTCAATGGCAACTGGGCCAACCTCGGAAACGCCAACACCGGTAGCCCGTTCCTGTTTCGCGACAACCAGTACCTGCTGGCGACGAACTTTTCCTGGCTGAGGGGCGCGCACGACTGGCGCTTCGGTCTTGATTATCAAAACCAGCAAATCAATCACTTTCAGCCGCAGGGCGGCGCTTTCCAAACTGCGCGCGGCACGTTTGTTCTGAACGGCAATGCGACCGTGCGGCAAGGTTGTGCGGCCAATGCTCCGGTGACGCAGTGTGAAGATCTTGGTTTCACTCGCAGCCCCGCCGCGGCCGATCGATTCAATAGTTGGGCGTCATTCCTGCTCGGCTTGCCGACGGGTGGTTCGAGCGCCGGGAAGGTGACGCAGCTTCGCAATCCCAACGCGTTACGAATCTTGTCGTACGCGCTTTATGTACGTGATCACTGGCAGATTAGTCGCGACCTGACATTGACGTATGGTCTGCGTTGGGAGCGATATCCGTTTCCCGACAAAGACAACACCGGTATCAATCGTTTCGATCCTGCTGACGGTCTGGTCCATACCGGCGGTTTGAGCGGCGTACCGCGTAACAGCGGTGCGGAGTCGGGACCGGGACAGTTTCTGCCGCGCATCGGCATCGCGTGGCGCTTCGATGACAAGTCTGTGCTTCGCGCCGGCTATGGACAGTCTGCCGATCCGCGACCGTTCATTGACTTCCGCAATGCCTACCCGATCGTAAACAACGTCACTAACGCAGTGCCTCAATTCAACGGCGCCAGCAACAACTTTATTCCCGTGACTACGTTTCGCGCCGGCATCATCCAACCTGCGCCGCCGGATCTCTCTAACGGCTTACTGAAGCTGCCGGCGAACACCGACACAAATACCTATCCGCGGACACCAAAGCGCAAAGAGATTCATTCGTGGAATGTGATTGTCGAACGCGAGCTGCCGCGCGGCTTTGTGGGCCAGATCGGTTATATCGGCACGCGAGCGGTGGGACAGATGGGCTTTATCAACATCAACTCCTCGGCGCCCGGCACCGGCGATCCCGGACGCCCGTTGTTCGTGCTTTTTGGAATCAATGGCAACGTCAACTCGATCGAGCCGTTTGGTGATGCGACTTACGACGCCATGCAGGCCCAATTGCAACGTCGCTGGCGGAGCTCGATCATCGGCGCAGTCTACACGTGGTCCAAGGCGATCAATTACGCGGACAACGACGCGAACCCGCGTATTCCGTTTCTACAGGAGAAGGAACGCAATCGTGGTCCGGCAGGTTACGACCGCAGGCACAACTTTCAGGGCTATGCAGTTTATGATCTCCCACTCGGCAAGGGTCAGAAGTGGATCAAGGATGGCGTGCTCAGCAAACTGTTGGGCGGTTGGCAGTTGAATGGTGTGTTGAGTGCTACGAGCGGCGCGCCGTTTTACGTCGTTCAGAACACAGCGCCAAACCTTCTTGCAGCCGGAAGCGGGCAAGTTCCAAACCAGGTGAAACCTGAAGTAGAAATCCTTGGAGGAATCGGCACACCTGCGCAGCGTGGTGCCGCCGCGGGGCGCTGGTTTGATATAACTGCGTACGCGGTCGAGACTGGCGCCCGGTTCGGATCAGGCGG
>DATENQ010000458.1:0-9299 GCA_035275005.1 Pyrinomonadaceae bacterium
GATCCGCCGATCGGAAACGCCGGCTCCAACAACTCCAGCGCCGCGCTCCTGCAAGGCATCAACTCGATCTCGACGGGCGCCGGCCCGTGCAGCGACTCACACGCCCTGACGGAGAACTGCGAAATCGATCCACTCTACAAGGGAATCAAAAAACTACTGCTGCTCCAGGTCGCCCTGGCAGGTTTAGCACCATAACAAAGCAAGTAACAGCGGGGGCAAGCCCCTCTTCCAGACTTGTTCTTTCTTGAGGTTCTTATTGTTTCTTGCTGAAGCTCTGTTATTTACTTGAGCTTCTTATTGTTTCTTGCTGAAGCCCTGTTGTTTACTTGAGCTTCTTATTGGTTCTGGCTGAAGCCCTGTTGTTTACTTGAGCTTCTTATTATTTCTTGGCTGAAGCCCTGTTGTTTACTTGAGCTTCTAAAAAGAGAACAAGTCAGGAAGAGGGGCTTGCCCCCGCTGTCGCAGTAATCAGTGGCCCTCACCGCCCAGCATCACGAATCCGGTGCGGAGAATGATCTTGAGATCGAGCAGCAGCGACCAGTTCTCAATGTAAAAGAGATCGAGCCGCACCATCTCT
Organism: Pyrinomonadaceae bacterium; assembly: GCA_035275005.1. Classification (GTDB taxonomy): domain Bacteria; phylum Acidobacteriota; class Blastocatellia; order Pyrinomonadales; family Pyrinomonadaceae; genus PSRF01. Next base: position 578 of record DATENQ010000458.1, read on the forward strand.
TCAAACGGCAAGCGGTTTCTGCCAGACACCTGCCAAAGACCTGTCAGGCCTGGCTTCATGTCGAGACGCTTTCGATGCCACAGCTCGTAGGCTTCGACTTCGTAAGGGATCGGCGGTCGTGGTCCAACGAGACTCATATCACCTGACAGGACATTCAATAGTTGCGGGACTTCGTCGAGACTGATCCGCCGCAAAGCCTTTCCGATACGCGTGATACGCGGATCGGCCAGCAGCTTGTAAGTCGGCTTGGTCTCATTTCCCAAATTCGCCTCCGCACGACCGGCGATAAAAGCGCGCTGGTATTCGCGATGAAGCTCGGAATCGGCGTCAGCCTTCATCGTTCGAAACTTGTAGAGCAGAAACAGCCGCCCATCCATGCCGACTCGTTCCTGCGTGTAGAACACCGGGCCTTTCGAATCGAGTTTGATGAGTAAAGCAATTATCAGCCACACCGGAAACAGCAACGTGATTGCTAAAGCAGCTACGATCAGATCGAAAGTACGTTTCAAGACTCGCGCGCCGCTGGATAACGGTTCGCGAAAAAGACGGATCATCGGCAGCACGCCAATCTGATCGATCTCCGTCTTGCGTGGCAGGCAGTTGAACAGGCTGGGTGCGATGCGAAACTCGACACCGCGTCGCCGGCCGCATCGCATCATCACCTCAAATAGCGCGTCACCGTTAACCTGCGGATCGGCAATGATCACTTCGTTTGCGCCGGAATCGCGAATCACTTCCGGTAGGGATTCGAGCGTACCGATGATGGGCACGTCTTCGTAGCTGAGGCTCGCGGCGGGTGTGCTCGGTACAGTCTCAACAACACCGATGACGCGATAACCCAGCGCCGGCCGTTCGCGCATTTCGCGAATGAACAGCGACGCTTCCGGGCCGCGTCCGACGACGAGCGTGGGAATCAAATTGATCTGGCGGCTGCGCACAAACGTCTGCACCGATCGCATAACGAAGCGCGCCAGGCTGACAATGATCAGGACAAAAACGAAGTCCGTAACAAAGACTCCGCGCGCGTATGAGAATGCGCGGAATTGGAAACCACCGCGATACAGAAACGCAGCGGCGACAATCAGCAGCGATCCGATAGCAGTGGCTTTAAAGATGCGAATCGCGTCGTCGACAAAAGAAAACTCGCCGCGGACGCGATAGAGATCGCAGTAGCGAAAACTCAAAAGGCGAATAACAACGACGAACAGGAGCAGTGCGCCGTAAGGCGCAAATGCTGGTGCAAACACCGAAACACGTTCGCGAACGTAGAAGGCCAGCATGAAAGAAAGCGCCGCGGCTAAAGCGTCGACGATAACCAGTCCAACCTTGACGGCAGGCACGATCCATCTCGGCGCACGCCCAGGGACGCGCACGCGGCTTGGATCGATCATTGTCTGTCGGGTTCGTTCAACTCGCACGATTAATTCTCACGCAAAGGCGCAAGCCACAAAAAAAGAGCGCCTTCTCCTTAGTGCCGTTGCGTCTTTGCGTGAAACTACCTTCTCACTCAAATATGAGTCGTACAACTTCATCGATAACTTCGCGCGATCCACGAGGATTTGCCGCGCGCTTCTTCTCGATTCGCAAGCGGCGCAGATCATCCGTGTTCGTGATGCGCTGCAACCGTCCTTCGTTAACCAATCCCTCATCAACCGCCGCCCACTGGCCTGCGTAGATACTCGCCGCGGGCACTCCGAGCGCTGCTGCCTCGCGATTGATCGTTCCGCCCGCGCTGATCACCAGATCGCTTGCGGCTATCAAATTCGCACCATCTAACGGCGCCGCGGGAATAATTGCGCCCTTCCCGGTATACGTCGCGCGTTGGGCCTCGTTGCGCGGCAGCAGTATCACCTGCACGTTCTCATTTGCCAGCAGCATCGTCAACGCTTCATCAAACAACGTATTCTGAAACCGATGATACAACGCGTCGTGCGCGGGTGGACGCATCAGGACCAGCACATTATCCGGTTTGACACCAAGCTCAGACAACTGCGCACCAAAAGACGGATCCGCCTGAAAGCCCGCCAGATAAACATCTTCCTTCGTCCCGTGATAGCGCCGTACCTTGCGTGCCCGCGCGCCAAATTTTCTTAAACGCTGCTCCGGAAAACTCGCCGGAACGATGACACGCGACGCAAAGCGAAAGGCGAGATGGTTCGCGGGTTGATACTCATAATCCATGAGCGTGATGGTCCTGAGACCCAGCGTGCGCGCCGCGAGGATCTGTGAATAGGAGTTATGACTGATGGCCAGATCGAATCGACGCCCTCGCGCCCACGCCGAGAGCGCCCACGCGCGACTCATCAGGCCGCCGGCCTTCGCGGACACCGCACGTCCGGCGTGTGAGCCGACAACCTGCGGCGCAAATCCCGCGGCCCGCGCCAGTGGAATCGTCTCCGCAAACTCTCTCGCGGTGATCTCTATCTCGTGCCCCTGCTCGATAAAGCGATCGGCGAGTGCTCTGAAAAACGGGACGTGAGGAGAGTTTGCAAGATCGATCCAGAGACGCATGGCTCGTCACCACTGGATCTCGACCAACCTGCCGCGATCGCGCAGAGACGTTTCGGCAGCTTCGATCATGTTCACGAGTCGCAGTCCTGCTGGTCCATCAGTCTCCGGCTGCTTGTTGTTTTCGACACAGTCGATGAAGTGCAGCGCTTCGGTTTGCAGCGCCTCGGTGTTGTCGAGTCGCGGCGCCCACATATCGCCGGATCGATAACTGACGAGCATCTTGTAGACGTCTTCCCGGCGACCTGGCGTGATGTTGATACCTTTGTCGTAGACTTTGAGCTTCTCGCTCGGCTCGAGATCGTCGTAGAGAATCATCTTCTCGCTGCCACCAATCAGCGTGTGACGCACCTTCACCGGAGTCAGCCAGTTAACATGCACGTGAGCGATCTGGGCGCTGGCAAAGAACAACGTGATGTACGCAACGTTTTCCGGCTGCCCCGGCACGTGACTGATTCCGGTTGCCGAGATCGCGACCGGTTTCGCCGGCAGCACGCAATCCATGATCGAGAGATCGTGAATCGCGAGATCCCAGATTACGTTCACGTCGTGTTGAAACAGGCCAAGGTTAACGCGCACGGCATCGTAATAATAGATGTCGCCGAGTTGGCCGGAACTGATCAGCTCGCGAATCTTCCGCACAGCGTCTGTGTAAACGAACGTGTGGTCTACTAAAAGAACAAGGTTTCGCGCCGCGGCTTCGTCGACCAGTTTGCGCGCCTGATCCGATTTTGCCGCCAGTGGTTTTTCAACCAGCACGTGTTTGCCGGCCTTCAACGCCGACATCGCCAGATCAAAGTGAGACGAAACCGGCGTGGCGATGATTACCGCATCGATTTGCGGGTCGTTAATTAGATCGGTTGCGTCGCTGCACGTCTTGATTCCCGGATAGATTTTTCCTAATGACGACAGACGCTCGTCACGCAAATCGCAGACTCTCATAACGGCCGAGCCCGGTGCGGCCATAAAGTTTCGCACCAGGTTCGGCCCCCAATAGCCGTAACCGATTACACCAACATTGATCATTTCTTTTTGCGCACGTCGCCGATGATTCGCGCAGGCACGCCTGCGACGATGGCGAAGTCAGGAACGTCTTTCGTCACTACCGCGCCCGCTCCAATCAAAGCTCCCTCGCCGATCGTTATGCCTGCAATGATCGTCGCATTGCTGCCGATGCTCGCGCGTTTTTTAATTGTCGTTTTTACCACGTGCCAATCGCTTTCGGTTTGCGGCGTGCCATCAACATTCACCGCGCTCGGATAGATATCGTTCGTAAACATCACGCCGTGACCAACGAAGCACTCGTCTTCAATCGTCACGCCTTCGCACACAAAACTATGCGATGAGATCTTGCAACGCGCGCCGATGCTCGCATTCTTCTGAATCTCGACGAACGCGCCGATCTTAGTCTCTGGACCGATCGAGCAACCATAAAGGTTAACCAGATCGGGCTGAAAGATGCGGACATCGCGTCCGAGCGTCACATCTGCGGCGATGGGCATTTCGTCATTGCCTGTTCTTCGAGCAAACGCGACAGCGCATAGAGCATCCACGCCTGGCTCCAGCGCATGTAGGGCTTGCGAACTGTATAGAAACGTCGTCGTTGATAATAAAAGAATCCGCGTCTATCGCGCAGGTGCTGAATCGACCAGCTCGCCACTTTCTGGGCCAGCGGCACGGCATCGTCGTCGAGCTTGCGACACTCGAGCAAAGTAACGATGGCGCTGGCTGCTGCGTGTGCATCCGCTGGATAAGGGTCGTCATGGTAGTATTTCGGCCAACCCTCCGCAAGAAAGAAGTTGTCCTTCCAGAATTGGTAGCCGCGCTCGAGCGCCGCTTGAAAGTCTGAGCCGCGTGGCAAGACGTTGATGATGCGCTGTAGTGAAAAGAGTATGTAAGCGGTGTGGAAAGTATCGATCCACGCTTGTTTCGCCTCCGCGCCGTAGAACCATGAGCCGTCTGCGCGCTGATTGTTGACTACGTAACGAGTCGCACGTTCGGCGGAATCGAGCAGTTCGTTCTCGCCTGTCAGTTTACCTACGCACGCAAGCACTTCAGCGGCGAGTAGGCTCGCGTTGAAGATACGTGTGTTGCTGTTTGGCGCGTAACTGAAACACAGCTCGGTTTTGTTATCGACGACGCGCGGCAGATCTCTCAATATAAACTCGCAAACACTCTGCGCCTCATCTTGTAGATCTCCTGCTTCAGTCAAAGCTCGCGCCGCGAAAGCAGTCGGCACTATTGTCGGCGTTCCTCTGGCTGCGTAAAAATTCCGGCTCTGCCAGTCAAAGTTGTAACCCCACGCTGCGCCGCTGTAACCATCGAGTTTCATCGACAACAACGCATCGACCAGAACTCGCGCCTGAATCTCGGATTCTTTCGTCCTGCGCGTCCGGCAGTCTGCGATCGCGGCCAGCGCAAACAACGCAATCCCCTTCGCGTTACGATCCGCGGGCACACGCGTTAATCCGCGCACGTCAAGAGGAGATCGTTTGACAAGTTGAGTCCAGATAAAGCGCGCGTTGCGTGATTGGGCCAGCGGCGTCGCCTGAAAGAGACGGCTGTTCAGCGCATCGAAAGGATCGTGTCCGGCAAAGTCGTGCGCGCGGCACCAGGAGAGGAGTTCGTCGTAGGCAGTCTGAAACAATCCGTGCGTTACCTGGCGATGGAGGTTTCGATGCGCCGCGGTGTTTCGACAAAGCTTTCGTGCCACAACTCGAACATCAGCAGCGTCCACAGCAGCTTGCGGTGATTCGCCACACCGCGCTCGTGTTCGTCCTGCAACCGCGCCACGTAATCGGCATTGAAAACTCCGGCTCGTCTCACGCGCTCAGGCGACAGCAGATCTCTCGCCAGCGGCCTTAACTTCTCCTTCAACCATTCCGCCACCGGAACTCCAAAACCTTTCTTGCCACGGCGCGTCACAAACGGCGGCAGCATTCCATGCACCGCTTTCTTCAGAATGTACTTCGTCTTATTTCCGCGGAGTTTGTAGTGACACGGCAGTGACGCGGCAAACTCCGCCACTCTTGGATCGAGAAATGGCGCGCGCACTTCCAGTGACACCGCCATGCTCGCACGATCGACTTTCGTCAGGATGTCTTCCGCGAGATACAGACGCGTGTCAACGCTCTGCATCCTCGTGACGGGATCGTTGCTGTCGCACTCGTCCGCGATCTGTCGCGCCTGCGCGTAAATCTCGCTGTCGGTTGCGGCCAATGCGTCCGGAGTTAACAACTGCAACTGCTCTTCCGGCGTGAAGGATCCGAACCAAACGTGATGTCGCGTGACTGTGTCGTACTTCGCGCCGGTGACGAATCGAAGCGCCTTGTAATCGAACGACAGGTTTTTCGTCTTTACCGGCAACAGCCTCACCAGCGGTTCGATAACTCTGGTTTGCAACGAGCGCGGCACGCGTTTGTAGAGATCAGCCCAACGCAGACCGGCATACATCGGATACCCCGCAAACAATTCATCACCGCCGTCGCCACCCAAAGCGACGGTCACGTGTTTGCGCGTGAAGCGAGATAGAAGGTAAGTCGGGACGAGCGAGGGATCGCTGAACGGTTCGTCCATCCACGCGCCGATTTCGCTGACGAGGTTCGCCGCGAGGTTTGCGCTCAAACGTTCCTCGTGATGATCTGTGCCGAGAAACTTCGCGACTCCGCGCGCGTATGCCGACTCGTCAAACGATGCCTCCGCAAACGAAATCGAAAACGTTTTCACGGCTTCCGATGATGCAGCTACGGCCAGCGCCGCCACGCTGGAAGAGTCGACACCTCCCGACAAAAGAACCCCTAACGGTACATCAGACACCAGGCGCATGCGCACCGCGTCTGCCATCAACTCGCGCAAGCGTTCGGCCGCATCATCTTCAGATAGCAACGGATCGGCCGTCTTGTAACTGAGTTCCCAGTATCTTTCAACATTCACCTGTCCATCTTCGAGCGTGAGTTTGTGTGCGGCTGGAAGCTTGTTGATACCATCGTAGATCGAGAGTGGCGCGGGGACATAGTCAAACGACAGATATTGTCGCAAGGCCTGAAGATTGAGCGCCGGCTTCACTGCCGGGTGGGCCAACAAAACTTTCGGCTCCGAAGCAAACAGCAACGTGTTATCGAAGACTCCCCAGTAAAGCGGTTTCTCGCCGAAGCGATCGCGCGCGATAAGCAAGCGACGTCTTCTGCTGTCCCACAAAGCGAATGCGAACATGCCGTTGAGCTCGCGGGTCATCGCGTCGCCGTACTCTTCGTACAGGTGCGGCAACACTTCCGTATCTGATGCGCTTCGAAAAGCGTGTCCGCGTCGCTCGAGATCCGCGCGTAGCTCGCGATAGTTGTAGATCTCGCCGTTGAGAACTACCGCGACGCTTCTGTCTTCGTTGAATACCGGTTGTTCGCCTGTGACGAGGTCGATGATCGCGAGCCGGCGCATTCCGAGCGCGACGCCGCTGCCGGCAAACAGCCCTTCTGAATCAGGACCGCGATGGACCATGCGCTCACACATCGCGTGCAGTAGTTCTTCGGCGCCCTCAGGAGGAGGCGTGTGAGAATCGAGAGTGGCCCAACCGGTGATACCGCACATGATGTTTACTTACTCGTGGGGTTCTTGAAACCTAATCGTTCGCGCACCGCGTAAATCGCTTTGGCTTGAGATTCGTGATAAGTGCGCACAAGCATTTCTGCCAGCAGTCCCATCAACAGGAACTGTACTCCGACGGCAAACATAACGACGCTCAGGATCGGCAACGGCGTCTGGACGAAGTCCGCCTTGTGAACGATTTTGAGAAAGACGGCGTACAGTCCGCTCAAAAGCGAGACAGCAAACGCCAGCATGCCAAACGAACCAAAAACGTAGATCGGCTTCGTTTGATAGGAAGCCATGAACTTGATCGTCATCAAGTCGAAGATCACTTTGATCGTGCGTGACAGTCCGTATTTCGACTTACCCATCGTGCGTGCGTGATGTTCGACCGGGATTTCCGTGACGCGAGCACCTGCCCACGCGGCGTAGATTGGAATGAAGCGGTGCATCTCGCCGTACAACCGCACGTCCTCCAACGACTCGCGCCGGTAAGCTTTCAATGAGCAACCGTAGTCGTGCAATGGGACGCCACCGATCCACGAGATCAAACGATTCGCTAGCATCGAAGGTATCTTGCGCGTGATCATTTTGTCTTTCCGATTTTTGCGCCAACCGGAAACGACGTCGTAACCTTCGTCTAGTTTCTTCAACAAACGGGCGATGTCAGCCGGATCGTTTTGAAGATCGGCGTCCATCGGGATCAACACTCTGCCCTTTGCGGCGTCGATGCCGGCTGCCATAGCCGCAGTTTGACCGTAGTTTCGCCGGAGCGCGATCACGCGCACGCGCGGGTCCAACTCAGCAATCTCGCGCAGGATCTTCAAACTTCCGTCAGTCGAACCGTCGTCGACGTAAACGATTTCCGCCGAGCAGCCGAGCGACTTGAGAGCCTCGTCGAGCTTTGCGTGCAGCGGCCGCAGGTTGGGTTCTTCGTTGAAAACCGGTAGAAAGATCGACACTTCGGGCGAGCCAGTCGCCAAAGTCGGCCGGGCCGCGCTTAATTGTTCCTCTTCTTCGTCGTCGAGAATCTTCATTCGTCAGGGTGCATTGTAGAACAGTTTCACGAGCCGCTCATCCTAAACCATTCAATAAAGCGATGCAGCCCTGCTTCAATCTGCGTCTTTGGCTGGTAACCGAGCAGCGCTCGGGCCTTGGAAATGTCGGCGTAAGTTTGAGGAACGTCGCCAGGTTGCGGCGGTTGGCGATCGATGATGGCGTGTGTGTCCAGTTCCTTTTCCAGCAGCGAAATCAGTTCGTTGAGCTCGACCGTGCGCGATTCGCCGAGGTTGATTACTTCGTAGTTGGTCTGGTCGTAATCGATTGCGGCCATAACGCCGTAGATGATGTCGTCGACGTAGGTGTAATCGCGGCGCGTGCTGCCGTCGCCGAAGACGGGGATTGGTTTGTGCTGGCTGATCAGTTTTGCAAACTTGTGAATCGCGAGATCCGGGCGTTGTCGTGGTCCATAAACGGTGAAAAACCGCAGGCACACGCAGCGCAGGCCGTAAAGATGAGAATACGTGTGACAAAGAAGTTCGCCGGCTCCTTTGGTCGCTGCGTAAGGTGAGATCGGTTGGCGGATCGGATCGTCCTCGCTAAAAGGCACTTTGGCATTGATACCGTAGACGGA
>DATENQ010000459.1:0-3463 GCA_035275005.1 Pyrinomonadaceae bacterium
GGCTATCAAAGATTAGCTGGCTCCAGCTTTGGCGACAAGAGATGAAACACGAACAACGCCGCGATATATGCGGATGCGGCGATGATAAAGATGGGCACGTAACTGCCGGTGCGCTCGAGTATCTCTCCGACCAGGCGAGCGATCATCATCCCGCCGATAGCACCGGCCATACCACCGATACCGACAACCGATCCGACCGCGTGTCGTGGAAACATGTCGGACGTAGTAGTAAAGAGATTGCAGGACCAACCCTGATGCGCGGCAGCCGCAACGCCAATCAACACGACCGCGAGCCACAGATTCGAGGTCTGGGCCGCGAAGACAATCGGCGCCACCGCCAGAGCACAAACCAGCATTGCCAGTTTGCGTCCCTCGTTGATGGTCCAACCACGCTTGATCAACGACGACGAGAGCCAGCCGCCGCCAATGCTGCCGATATCCGCTAACAAATAGACAATCACCAGCGGCACTCCGAAGTCTTTAAGACCCAGCCCGTGGCGCTTGTGAAGAAAGTCAGGCAGCCAGAAAAGGTAAACCCACCAGATTGGATCGGTCATAAACTTCGCCGCCGCGAACGCCCAGGTTTGACGGTGCGGCAACAAGCGAGCCCACGGAACTTTGACCTCCGGATCAGGCGGATCGCTCTGAATGTAATCGAGCTCCGACTGCGAAATTGAAGGATGTTCTTGAGGTCGTCGATATAGCGCCCACCACGCGAAGAGCCAGATAAAACCGATCGCGCCCGTGACGATGAACGCCGCCCGCCAGCCCCATTTGATCGTAATCACCGGCACCACGAGCGGCGTGACGAGCGCGCCGATGTTCGTTCCCGAATTGAAGATGCCGGTGGCGAGGGCACGTTCTTTCTTGGGAAACCATTCGGCCACAGTCTTGATCGCCGCGGGGAAATTTCCTGCCTCACCAAGGCCGAGCAGAAAACGAGCAACACCGAAGCCCAGCACCGTGTGGGCCAGCGCATGGCCCATCGCCGCCAGGCTCCAGAAAACTATGGAGAGCGAGAAGCCTTTGCGCGTGCCGATGCGATCCATCAGCCGGCCCACTCCGAGCAGGCCGATGGCATACGCTGCCTGAAAAGAGAAGACGACCCAACTGTAACCAACCTCGGTCCAACGAATCTCGTCGTGAATGGTTGTCTTGAGAATCCCGATCACCTGGCGATCGATGTAGTTGATGGTGGCGGCGAAGAACAGGAGCGCGCAGATCACCCAGCGATAGTTGCCCACAGATGAACGCGAATGAACGCTGACTGAAGCAACTGATTCTGATCTGTGTTCATCTGCGCGTATCTGTGGCTCAATCATCTTCCCATCCAGCCTCCATCGACGACAAGAATATGGCCGTTAACGTAATCGCTTGCACTTGAAGAAAGAAAAACTGCCGCGCCGGCGAGATCTTCGGGCTCGCCCCAGCGAGCTGCCGGGATGCGCTCAAGAATTTGCCGGTTGCGTGTTTCGTCAGCTTGAAGCGCCGCGGTATTTGCAGTGCGCATGTATCCGGGCGCGATGGCGTTGACGTTGATTCCGTGTTTGGCCCACTCGTTCGCGAGCGCCTTGGTGAGTTGGGCCACGCCGCCTTTCGACGCTGCGTAGGCGGGAACAGTAATACCTCCCTGAAATGAAAGCAACGACGCGATGTTGACTATCTTGCCGCCGCGCCCGTTTTCGATCATCTGTTTGCCCACGAGCTTCGACAGGCGAAAGACGCTGGAGAGATTGACTTCGATTACTGCCGCCCAGTCGTCATCCGAATAATCGACAGCGGGCGCGCGACGAATCGTGCCGGCGTTGTTGATGAGAATGTCGATGCGACCAAAGCGCTCGATTGTTTGCGCCACCAGGCTGTTCGGTGTTTCCGGTTTACTGAGATCGCCGCTTATCGCATGCGCCACTCCGCCGGCGCTCTTGATCCGATCGCAGGTCGATTCGGGCGAGCGCGTGTTGCCGTGACAGGAGACCTGCGCGCCCGCTTCGGCCAGTGCGATAGCGATGGCGGCGCCGAGGCCGGTCGAAGCCCCGGTAACCAGGGCGACACGGTCGTGCAGTTTGAACTGTTCGAGAATGCTCAATGCGCTAACTTAGTTTCACGCAAAGGCGCAAAGAAGCAAAGAAGAAGCATTTGGCGTCTTAATCTTTGCCGCCTTTGCGTCTTTGCGTGAAATCAGTTCTCCTTGCCGTTGTTCAGAAAGTCCTCGCGCAGGGGAGAAAAGATGTCGATCAGAACCACTTCCTCGTCCATCATCGTGGCGCCGTGCCAGCAGTTAGACGGGAAGTGCAGCACGTCGCCCGCCGAAGCGATCCGCTCCTTGCCTTCGATGAAAAAGCGCACTCGCCCACGTTCGACGATCGTCATCTGCTCGTGCGGGTGATCGTGTTCCGGAGTCACCAGAAACGGCTTGAAGCGGAAACGGCAGATCATCATTCGGTTGCCCACAAACATCTGTCGCTCGATCCCCTCGGCGGGCCGCTCGACAGGGATGTTGGACCAGTTCAAATGCTGAGCGAGGTTGAAACCGTTGCCGTTACTGTCGCCGTTTGCTTTGTTTTCAGAAGAGGTGTAGGACATTTCTTCTCCTCTACTTCTTGTCACTCACAGCTTCGAGGCCGGAGCCACCCGCGGCATACTCAGGCTGCACATTCACAACTCCGTAAAGACGATCCTCACCTTCCCTGATCGCCGCCATCATCCACAGGAAATTTATCTGCCCGCCCGGCGCCGCCACGTTCGGGTGATAACCCTGCGGCATCAACACGCAATCACCCTCGCGCACGACCTGGACCAGCTCGGGTTTCTCCGGATCGGTGTAAACAAACTGCACGCCAAACGACGGCGCCGGCATGTCGATGAAAAGATAGGCTTCCTCGAGTAGTTTCGAATGCTCGTGAGGAGGCCATGACGTCCAGTTGCCGGGCGTCGAAAAAGTCACACCAGCCATGATGCGACCGGCTTCTACGTTTGCGCCGATGAGCACGTTCAAGTCGCGCTCAGCCGGTGGCTTGCCGGCGATCAAGTGTAGTTTCGGGTTCTGGCGCACTTCTTTGTATGACACAAACTTCAGCGGGTAGCGCTTCTCAACCGGCGCTGAGATTTCGGCAAGATCGCAACCATCGTTTGTTCCAACTTCGATTTCCGAATCACGCGGGACGTAAACGGCGTCGTACTGCTCCAAGGTGAACGTCTCTTTGTTTGCTCGCACCGTCGCTTTACCATTCAGGCAAATCAGTCCGACTTCGTGCTCACCACTGCTAAATGTTATCGGCGTGTCGCCGGCTGCGAGCGTGATCCGTCCATAGTGCAGGAAACGCGCGGCAGTAGCGCCTGGTGCGACTGCCGTGCGGCGCCCTTTACCCTCGTGCGTCTTCGGTACAAAACAAGTTTCCGGCGTGATCGGATTTTGTGTGACTTCCATAAAACAACTCCTGGTTTAGCCGCGGATTTTCGCAGA
>DATENQ010000460.1:0-12411 GCA_035275005.1 Pyrinomonadaceae bacterium
TCTGTTGTCGTGCATGAAAGTCAACGCCAATATATATTGTGTTCATAGCGCCTCCTTTCAGTCTCTTGTCAAAGACAGCCCTGAGTTTACTCAAGGCGGGAGGCGCTTGCTTCATAACATCAAAGCCGGTAACGCGTGATCAATCGTTATCAGACGCGCGCCTGAGTGTTTGAGGTTTCAATGCTGATACCGCAGCCTAAGTCTTTCAAGGCCTGCTCGAGCTCGCCGCTTCGTCGCACCCGCAGGGCATTGTTTGGTTTGACTCGTACTACTGTCCCTTCTTCGATCAATGCCTCGATAGCAACTTCGCAGTCCCCGGGGTTTGCATTCAGCAGCGTGAGAATTGAATCACATAACGTCGGAAAATCATCGTGTTTGGGCGCGCGCAGGACTAAAAATTCGTTCCCTCGCTCTTTCGCGTCAATGCTGTGGATCTGATCCACGATGATCGTCGGCGGGTTATCTTCGCTGAGCTCCAGCTTGCCGATGACTATCACCGGCAGCTCATTCTGCGCCAGTGCTGAATATTTCCGGTAGCCCTCCGGCCACAACACACACTTCGTACTGCCGACCTCGTCCTCAAGACGAAACAGCGCAAACTTGTCGCCTTTCTTAGTGGTGCGAATCTGGAGGTCGCCGATAATCCCGCCGCTCGTAACACGAACCCCACTGTTCAATTCCGGTAGCTCGGAAGACTTGACTGCCTTCACGTTTTGCAGAGTCTCAAGGTAGCGCTCGAGCGGATGGCCGGTGATGTAAAAGCCCAGCGCTGCTTTCTCAGCAGCTAACATTTCACTTGAAGTCCAGCCCTTCGCGTTGGGCGACAATTCGTTGGCGAAGTCGATCTCTTCAGGCATCGCCCCGAACAAGCCATTCTGGCCGAGGAGCTTTTCGCGCTTGGCTCTTTGCGCTCGCGAGAGCGCGGCATCGATTGAGTTGAAGAGTCCGCCGCGCCACGCTTCAGTTGGTCGTCCATCCTTAAGCGAGTCGAAAGCGCCGGCGCTGACCAGGCTTTCAAACACTCGCTTATTCAATGTGGATGATTCAACCCGCTCCGCAAAGTCGAAAAACGACCTGAAAGGCCCGCTCTCGCGTGCCTCACAGATTGCTTTAACAATCGAATGGCCGAGCCCTTTAATAGCTGTCAGTCCGTAACGGATGGCTCCGCTTAAAGGCGTAAAGCCGGAGTAGCTTTCGTTTACGTCCGGCGGCAGGAGCGCGATCTTCTGTGCCCGAAGTTCCTTCGAATACTTAAACACCTTGGCCGCGTCCTGAGCCTCACTAGAAAGCACCGCGGCATAGAAATGCTCCGGGTAGTGGGCTTTCAGATACGCGGTCTGGAACGCGAGATAGGCGTACGCGACGCTGTGGCTGCGATTGAATCCGTAGTCGGAAAACTGGGCCATCAGCGAGAAGATCTTTTCGGCTTTTTCACGTTGAATACCGCGTTCGACCGCGCCCGTGATGAACTTCTCTTCGTGAACGGCCATCTCTTCGCGCTTCTTCTTGCCCATCGCGCGGCGCATCAGGTCGGCCTCGCTAAGTGTGTATCCTGCAAGCTTCTGCGCGAGCTGCATGATCTGTTCCTGGTAGACGATGATGCCGTAAGTGTTGTTGAGGATCTCCTTCATCTGCGGGACGAGATAACGCACGCTCTTCTTGCCGTGGTGACGTTGAATGAACTCGTCCACCATCCCGCCGTCGAGTGGGCCCGGACGGTAGAGAGCATTGAGGGCGGCGAGATCTTCGAGCCCTTTCGGTTTCAGTTTCCGGCAGATCTCCTGCATTCCCGAAGACTCAAACTGGAAGACCGCTTCAGTCCTTCCTTCAGCAAATACAGCAAGCGCTTTAGCGTCGTTAAGCGCTATATCCGACCAGTTAATCTCCGTATCAAGCAGCTGTTTAATACTGATTAAGCAGTCATTTATAACAGTTAAAGCGGTAAGCGCTAAAAAATCCATCTTAAGCATGCCGGTCTTTTCAAGGTCCGACATGACATACTGCGTGGTCAGTTCCTCCTTTCCGGAGACGGCCACAGGGATCAGTTCCTGGAGCGGTAGCGGCGAGATGACCACTCCCGCCGCGTGAACTGACGAGTGACGAGCACAGCCTTCAAGCCGCCGCGCAATCTCAAGTATTTCTTTAACCTGCGGGTTGGTCTCCATCTCCTTCCGGAGCTCAGGTACTTGTTCAAGTGCCTGGCTCAGGCTGACGTTGCGGCCACGAACCGGCGGCGGAATGAGTTTGGCTATTCGTTCGACCTCGGCGTAAGGCACCTCGAGCGCCCGGCCGACGTCCTTGATGGCGGCCTTCGACGCGAGTGTTCCGAAGGTGATGATTTGGCAGACGGAGTCGCGGCCGTACAGTCCGGCGACGTGATTGATGACGTCTCCCCGGCCACGGACGCAAAAGTCGATATCGATGTCGGGCAGCGAGACGCGCCCGGGGTTGAGAAAGCGCTCGAAGAGGAGATCGTACTGGAGCGGATCGATATCGGTGATCTCGAGACAGTAGGCGACCAGCGAGCCTGCGGCTGACCCGCGGCCGGGGCCGACGGGAATCGAGTGCTCCTTCGCGTAGCGAACGAAGTCCCAGACGATGAGGAAGTAACCTGCAAACCCCATCTGCTTGATCATCTGGATCTCGCTCGTGAGCCGCGCCTGATAATCCGTGAACGGCTGCTTCAACTCGCCACGGGCTGCCTGCGTGTCCAGGACCTGCTGGCGCCGGCGCTCATAGCCCTGCCGCACTACCTTTTCGAAGTAGTCGTCAGCGGAGAGACCTTCCTCCGACTGCGGGATCGGATACTGAGGCAGGTAATTGACATTCTCAGGCAGCTTCAGCTCGCATCGCTCGGCGATGTCGACGGTGCGGGTGAGCGCGTCGGGAAGTTCGTCACCGAAGATACGCCACATCTCTTCCTGAGACCGCACGTAAAAGTATGGACTCGCATAGCGCAGACGGTTTGTCTCGTTGACGGTCTTTCCGGAACCGATGCAGAGCAGGACGTCGTGGGCCCTCGCATCGTCGGGCATCAGATAATGCGAGTCGTTGGTGGCCACGAGCGGCACGCCTGTCCGTTTAGAAAGATCGACGAGCGACTTGCGAATACGCTTTTGAGCGTCAAGCCCGTGCTCCTGGATTTCGAGGAAGTAATTCCCTTTCCCGAGAATCTCTTCAAACTCGAGCGCGGCCTTCGCCGCTTCGTCACACTTCTCCTGCGCCAGCATCGCCGAAGGAACACCCGACATACATGCCGAGAGCGCAATCAATCCTTTGCTGTGCTCGGCGAGCAGTTCCTTATCGATGCGCGGTTTGTAGTAGAAGCCTTCCGTGTACGCCTTCGAAGTCAGACGCACGAGGTTCTGGTAACCCTCGTAGTTCTGCGCCAGCAGTATCAGATGGAAATTGGCCTTCTCGCCGGGCGCGCTGGCGGCCTTGTCTTTGCGGCTGCCGCGCGTGATGTAAGTCTCGCATCCGATAATCGGCTTCACGCCGCGGCTCTTCATCGCGTTGTAAAAAGAGATCGCGCCGTAGATGTTGCCATGGTCGGTCATGGCACACGCGGGCATCTTCAGTTCTTCAACGCGTTTGGAGAGAGGCTTGATTTGAATGGCGCCGTCAAGGAGGCTGTAATCAGTATGAAGGTGTAGGTGTACGAATTGTCGGTCCTGCATTTTGTCTGTGTAATCCGCGGTTTATTCCCACTCGATGGTTGATGGTGGTTTAGAACTGATATCGTAAACAACTCGATTCACACCACGAACCTCGGAGACGATGCGGGCCGAGACGCGCGCCAGCAAATCGTGAGGCAGCCTGGCCCAATCAGCCGTCATGCCGTCGACGCTCGTAACGGCGCGAATCGCGATCACGCGTTCATACGTGCGCTCATCGCCCATC
Source organism: Pyrinomonadaceae bacterium (assembly GCA_035275005.1). Taxonomy (GTDB): domain Bacteria; phylum Acidobacteriota; class Blastocatellia; order Pyrinomonadales; family Pyrinomonadaceae; genus PSRF01. Next base: position 3,901 of record DATENQ010000460.1, read on the forward strand.
ACGCCCACCGTCGACACCGGCAGCAGCACTGGAAAAGCCTGCCACACCGAGTGGTACAACTCTGCCAGCCGCAACTCTTCGTCGAGTATGCGATCGGCAGCCTGGACCAAACGGATCTTCTCCTCCGTGATGTCTCCAAGAATGCGGACAGCCAAACCAGGACCCGGGAATGGATGTCGCCCAAGGATCTCTTCCGGAACTCCCAACTCTCTTCCAATCAGTCGCACTTCGTCTTTGAACAACTCGCGTAGCGGCTCGATCAGCTTTAGATTCATCTTCTCGGGCAGACCGCCGACGTTGTGGTGACTCTTGATCACCGCCGATGGTCCACGCACCGAGATGGACTCGATAACATCAGGGTAGAGCGTCCCCTGCACGAGATAATCGACGTCGCCCAAACGTCTCGCTTCTTCCTCAAACACGTCGATGAAGACTTTGCCGATTCGCTTGCGTTTCTCTTCGGGATCGGTCACGCCTTTCAGCGCTGTGAGAAATTGTTCGCCGGCGCGCACGCCGGAAATGTTCAACTTCATGCTCTGACGCAGTAGCGCGAGAGTTGATTCAAACTCACCTTCACGCAAGAGCCCGTTGTCAACGAAGATGCACGTCTGTCGATCTCCGACCGCTTTGTGTACCAGCGCCGCGGCGACAGTTGAATCAACGCCTCCTGACAAGCCTGAAACCACGCGTCCCTGATCGCCGAGTTGATCGCGTATACGTTCGACTTGTTCCTCGATAACTGCCTCCGGCGACCAATCACCGCGACACCCGCAAACTGAAAACAAAAAATTGCGCAGCACTTGCGCGCCAAGCGGTGTGTGCGCGACTTCAGGATGAAACTGCACGCCATAAATACCGCGCGATTGATCCTCCATCGCGTTCAAAGCATCGTTAGTCAGTGCAGTGACATGAAAACCCGGCGGCACTTCCGTAACGTGATCGCCGTGACTCATCCAAACATCCAGCTCCGGCGGCAGACCTTGAAACAAACGACTCGTTACGTCCAACACTTTCAACCGAGCATAACCAAACTCACGATTGGGGGATGCAACTACCTCCCCACCGAGCTCGCCCGCAAAAACCTGGAAGCCATAGCAGATGCCGAGTGTCGGACAATCGACCGATTCGAGCAGTTGCGGATGCGGCTTTGGGGCCGTAGCGTCGTAAACGGACGAAGGTCCGCCGGAGAAGATCAAACCCTTTGGCGATTTGGCATTGATCGTTTCAATCGGCGTGTTGAAGGGAAGAATCTCGCAGTAAACGCCCGCTTCTCTGACGCGACGGGCGATGAGCTGCGTGTACTGCGATCCGAAGTCAAGTATTATTACGGTTTCATGATGTTTGACGTTGCTCATTTGGAAAGAGTGGCTGATTATAGCCACGGATTACACGGATTCAAAACGGATGCTAGCTCAAATTTTGACAGTGCTCCTCATCGCGAGTTTTGCGACTAGTGATGCGTTGTTGTCTCAGCCATTAACGGTGCGTTGGCGCTATCAATCAGAGGTAACTCTGAATCTTACGCCTGCTTTCGACAACGAGAGAATTTATCTTCCACTCGCAGGCGGCACGATCGTGGCGCTCAAAGCAAAGGACGGACAACTCTACTGGCGCACAGAAGTCGGTGGCGAACTTTCCGCGTCACCTGTCGCTGATGAAGGCGCGATCTACGTAGCTTCAGAGACTGTCGGACAAGCAAACGAAAAATCAAACGGAGCTCTTCGCGCGCTTGGACGTGAAGGCGGCGTAACGCAGTGGATGACTCCTCTAATCCGGCCACTTCGCGGAGCACTCGCGTTGAACGGCCCGCGGCTCTTTGCCGGCGGCAGCGATGGCAGAGCGTACGCCTTCGACAAACGGACCGGCGGCGTGTTGTGGTCGATACCGTTTCCATCGTCTTTCGCCGGTCAACCGGTTTCGAAAGACGGGCGCGTGTACTTCGGTAGCGAAGACGGAACGTTGTTGGCGCTCGACGAAGCGACGGGAAGCGTCCTGTGGCGCTATCGAACTAAAGGCGCGGTGCATGGGCCAGTGGCTGTTACGAAAGAATATGTCTACTTCGGCTCGGGAGACGGTTACGTTTATGCAGTGAGCACCGACAAAGGTCGCTTGAAGTGGCGTAAACGAACCGGCGCGGGCGTCGAGGCTGTGGCACTTGTAGGTGATGCACTGCTCGCAGCATCGCTCGACAATTTCGCTTATTTCCTCGATCTCAAAGGTTCGATGCTCTGGAAGAAGCAGTTGCCCGGACGCATTGCAGCGCAGCCGCTGACAGTTGAAGAGACCGCTCTCTTCACACCGTTGTCGAGCTCTGAAGGTGTTGTGCTTGGATTGAAAGACGGAAAGCAGGTTAACTCTCTTCCGACTGGCGACGAGTTGACGAGCTCAGCGTCGCCGATCATTGTGGGCGGCGCTGTAATTCTCACGACTGAACACGGCCTGCTGGCCTTCGCGCGCCCCGACATTAATTAAACTTTCTTCTCTCCCCAGTTCGGACTCTCGATCGTGACTTCAACAGGCGACTTGCTCTCAGCCGGAAGTTTCATTTCAAACACTAACCGCACATCTTCAGAACTTTTTCTCGTCTCGGAAAACTTACGAAACGCCTCGGCCGGTCCCAGCATAAACTTGCCGGGACGATCCGCGGGATACAGACTGAAAGTTCCTACTAACACTTTTTCCGACGCAGGTTCATTCGCTGACGCAACGTAAACAAAAATATCAACAGCACTGGCAGCAGGATTCGTGACCTTTGTAACTGAAACCTGGAGAACCTCCGGCGCACGATTTAACAACCCCGACTCGAGTTTGAAATAAGCCGTGGGATGCTCGGTTGTTAGAGTCACCACGTCTTTCGCTGTCGAAACCGGCCGCGTTTCGCTTTGCTGCGTACTCTGAACGTTTGGCGATCCACAACTCACGCCAACAAAAGGCAAACTCCAAAGCAGCAGTAAACTCAAAAGTGCGTTCATAGTTTCGCCTCCGTGCTCTAAGTGCAGACGTAGCTCCGAATGGTTGCCTTCATACAACGAAAGCAACCATTCGGAAATCCGCGGTTTAGAACGCGGCGACCGCTAATTCCACGCGACCAATCATGACGTTCGGAGTTTCAATGCGCCGCTGCTCCTCGATAGGTACGGGAATCAGCGTCACATCCAGGTCCGGCGTCAGCGATCCGCCCTGACCGAGTCTTCGCACAGTCTGAGTACAATCCACGAGGTAGCGAAGCTTGGGCGTGGGCGCCACCGCCATTCCGGCGTGAGCAGGATCGGGACAGCAGAAGAAAGCGAAGCTGCCCGCGTAGTGCGGATCATCTATCGATGTAGCGCTGGATGCGTCAGGTTTGTTTACAAACACTCTAACAAAGACGTCCTGCTTCGGAGGCACTTCAACCTCGTCGATCGTCAGAACGGCTTTCTCACGTCCATTAGGATCCAACACCTGGCGAAACGCATCGGGCTCGACTTTGAGACGAGTCGGTTCGGATCTTCCAATTGGTAAAGTCAAAGGACGGCGCAGCTCGTAACGCTTGATGTAGTCAAGCTTGTGTGGGCCACCTTCGCGCAGGAATTTCTCCAGCGTCGCTTTGTCCTTTGTAACTGTGCCCGGTGCACCAGGCGCGCACGGCTCGAATTGATAACTCAGCAACGGGAACAGCAACGTCGTCGCCACTTGAATCGGAACGGCATTGCCATCGGCGTCGACGAAGTCATTAAACGTAAAACCACTCCAGCTTGGATCGTTGGTGTTGGGATTTGACTTGTTGATATTCCAATCCACCCACAAACACTCGATCATGTTGTGATGACACCAGAAAATCGAATCCAGCGGCGACATGTAAGTTCCCATTTCGCCGCCGACAAAGCCGTGAACGTAGTTATGCGGGCTACCTTCAAGCACACCGTAACCGTTGTTCTGGTTCTGAGCCGTAGCTTGTGCGCTCGCAAAGAGAAGAAAGTTCGTCTGGCCCAGGATGCTGTTGATGTTGCCTGTGCCGCAGATCGACGAATTGACTACGCTTGACTGGGTGGCAGTGCGAGTCGTGTTAAGCAATGGATTTCCGGCTCCCCAGAAAGGCGCTGGTATGCTCGGGCTCGTGGTCCAATTCCAGTAAGGAAGAGCGAAATCGTTGTTTCCGGTGAGCTTTCGGCAAATGGCTTCGAAGTAAAAAAGATAAGCGCGATGCCACGGAAGAAACCACCAGTTTCCGTGCACGCATTTGTTCAGGTGTATTTGCGCCTGCTTGGTCCAGTTTCTTCCATCACCCGCCGGTAAGTTTTTCATCGCATTGACTGCGTCTTTGTAGGTTTGAATGATGGGATCGTTCGCCGCGAGATTCGCGATGTTACGCCGCGTGGGGCGCTCTTTGATTTTTTTGTAACAAGCCTCGCAAGCGCCTGTAGCAATGGCCATACTGGTCAGGCCGAGTGCGGTCGCACCCTTCAGAAAATCTCTACGGGAAAAGGAATTAACGTCCAGCATCAGTTACTCCTTTCTAGGTGGGTCGGATTAACAGATCGGAATGGGGGTTTGCGAATTTGGAATCACCCAGGCTCGTGAGAAATCGTGGAAAGCGCGCGCACTATTTCACGCAGGGGGTGAAATGTCAATGAAGATTTCACGCAAAGGCGCAAAGAGAAGACGCAAAGAAGCAAAGAAGACTGGTTTTCTTTGCGACTCTATTTTGCAAACCTTTGCGTCTTTGCGTGAGAACTAACTGCCGGATGAGCGGCTTACGGGATTTGGTTCGATCTTCGCTTCCGCCGATTCACTGCGGCGCCAGAAGATGCCCAACATGCGTGAAAGAAGTCCGTGCAAAATGTAGGTGAGCACGATTCCCAGCAGCACATATCGTGAATACAGGAAGATCAACATTCCCACCGACAACGTGAGGATGATCGTGCGCATGCTGCGTACTCGTGTGCCGACTGTCTTAAAACTCGAGAAGCGCCAGGTGCTGACCATCATCACACTCAGGAACCCAACCAGCCCCATCAATAATCCGGAGTAGAGCTGCGCCCTCTCAGGACCAAAGTAGATCAGCGGCGCGGGTGAGAAGTGGACCAGCGCGGCAATCAAGCCGCCCGCGACCGGAATCGGCAAACCAACGTAATTCTTCTTATCGACTTTCGGCGTGCCTTCCGCAAGAATGCGCGGGCGCGAGGCTTGCACGTTGAAACGCGCCAATCGAAACGCCCCGCAGATCAAATACAAAAACGACAGAAACCACGCGAGACGATGAAGATCGCTGCCTTCCGTCAGCGTCGCGCCGTAACCCCAAACGTAAGCCAGCACAGCCGGCGCCAGTCCAAACGTGACTACGTCTGCGATTGAATCGAGTTGAATACCGATCTCGGTCGTGGTCTTCGTGAGTCGCGCGATACGGCCGTCGAGCATGTCGAACAACAATGCGAAACCGATCGCAACCGCGGCGTTGTCGAAGTGAGCGGTGGCTCCGGCGATGTCAGGAGTAGCGTGGCCGAGCAGTTGAAAACCGCGCAACGACGACATCACGGAAAAGAACCCCATGCCGATGTTCGCGGCAGTGAATGCTGAAGGTATGAGGTAAAGACCTTTACGCAATCCCCGGCGCGGTGGATTTGGACGTTCCTCTAAATCATCTGCTGTCATGAGATTCTCCCAATCACGGTCGTGCCTCCACGCACGCGCTGGCCTTCCTTAACCGTGATCTTCACGTTGGCGGGAAGCAAAACATCGGTGCGAGAACTGAACTTGATCATGCCAAAGCGTTCTCCAAGCCCGAGATCGTCCCCCTTCCCTTTCCAACAGACCACGCGACGCGCGAGTATGCCCGCGATCTGTTTGCAAACGACCGTGATCTTCTCACCTTGAATCGTCAACGCGTTCTGCTCGTTAACTAGACTGGCCTTCTCGTTGGTGGCCATCAAAAACTTGCCCGGCGAATAGATCATGTCGACGATCTTGCCTGGAATTGGTGAGCGGTTGATGTGAACGTCGAGTGGCGAGAGGAAGATACTAATTACGTTTAGTGCATCCGCGCCTGTCGCGGCTGGTCCAATACGTGTGACTCGCCCATCAGCAGGTGAAACGACGACGTCCGGATCTGCCGGCGGCACGCGTTTCGGATCGCGGAAGAAGAACGCCATGAAGAGCGCGACCACAAAGAGAAATGCACCTACATACCAAAAGCCCAGGACCACTGCTGCTATCCCTAACAGCGCCGGCACCAATATATAAGGAATGCTCTCTCTAACTATGCTCAACTTCTTTGTGTCTCTACGTGAAAGGGGACGCGTACTTTTGGTTCACGTCCCCTTTCGATTCTTTAAGCTAGGAGAAACTGCCCGCGCAGTCTCAGTGGCTCAAGCTCTGCGTTTTCTGGTATTGCAACATCATTGAGTACATCTGATCTTTCAACGCAAGTTTCTTTTTCTTGAGTGTAATCTCCTCCAGCTGTTCGTCGTCGCTCGGATAGGAAAGAGCTGATAATTCACTAAGGCGTTCTTCATACTTATGATGTTCCCGTGCTAATTCGCGAAATTCTGGGTCTCGGTTTATCAACTCTTCTTTCAAACTATCCGTAGTTGCCATATCCATGTTCGTGCATGTCTCCTTTCAGACGAATGAAAGTGGGCAGGATGGTGATCGGAGGTCAAGGCCTGGAAACCTCCAATAGGATTGTGTCGCACGCCAAAAATGGTAGCCCAACCACTTGCCCAAATCAAGCAGGTAAATTACCCCAGCACCATACTCATAACCACGGCATCTTCCCGCGGCTCGGAATAATAGTCCGCACGGCGCGCAATGGCCCTAAAACCGCACTTTTCGTAGAGCGTCTGTGCGGCATGATTTGCGCTCCGAACCTCCAAAAACGCCGCCTTTGCCTTGCGCCGGCGCGCTTCGTCGAGAACACGGTTGAGCAGCGCGGCGCCGATACCACGTCGCCGGTACTCAGCTCTGACAGCAACGTTATTGATGTGCAGCTCGCCGGCAGTCTCCCTCGCGACGATGTAACCGGCTATAGGTGCGGACTCAATGGCAGCTGAAGGCTTCGCGATCAGCATCAGGTCGCCATTGGCGCCCTGGAGCTCCGCGTAGTACGCAGCCCATCCCCAACGGCTCAGGCCCGATTGTTCCTCAATCTCGACGACTTCGAGCAAATCGTGCTCGGTCATGCGAATGATCGCGATATTTCGCGGCGTGGGAGCTTTTCTCTGTTCGGCCATCGTGGGTGACCAAGTTTACTGCTTTCTGGTGGTTTTGGTCTGCTCGATATGGAACTGATCGAGCCATAGAGTACCGAAAATCGGACAAGGTGAGGAGTCGCAATTGTTTCTCTGGAGGCGAATGACAGCTGCTTGCGAGTTGGGAAGCGTGGTGAATTCAAAACTCAAAGTCGTCCAGGCGCTCGTGGCAGTGGGAAGGTTTTCCGACTTTCCCAACAACTGGTTATTTGTAGCATCGCTTACGATGAGTACCGGCGGGCCACCAGTTACCAGATCCTTTGTTTTGACACTGAATGAGAGCCGGTATGTCGTTTCAGGTTCAACGATGATTGTTTGAGATAACAGCGGAGTGTCCGGGGTCCAGACGCCGTCCAGACTAATCTGCAGACTCTTCGTACCGTCGAGCTTTTCTGCAAGGTCGACAGAAAGATGGTTTTTGGTCTGGTTAGGAGAAACGATCCAGCCGAAACCGCTGTCGTTGAGAACGAACGGATCTTCGAAGCTGGCATTCAGGATAGGCGGACCAGATCCGCCCCAGAGCTCAGACGCTTCGCGAAAAGCTTTCGCGGCCAGCAGGAGGCTAATAATTTCTTTAGTGTTCTCTGGGAATAGTGGTCTGGACAGGAGACTGAGTTGATGAAGGACTTCGTTTCCCTCACCCTTGCCGGCGAGGAAGCGAATCAAAGCGAGACGCTCGTTGTCGTTGGTGATACCGATCAAGTCTTCAGTTGTTTTGACGTCGCCGCGGGAGACGCCCCAGGCAAAGTCGATCACATTTGGAAAGTAGTTTTGATTGGCGGCCGCGGCAGTTCTCAGTTCGGCGAACGCATCGTCTGGGCGACCCATGCGCAGCAGGAGATTGCCGCGTTGCCAGTGTGTGTGGGCGTAGTAAGGCGCGCAACGGACTGCCTGGTCCATCGCGGCGAGTGCGCCTGCGGTGTTGCCGAGTTCTTCTTTTGTGTTGCCGAGTTCGATCCAGAGATAGTCGTCGCGATAGCGCAGGGTTGCGGCGGTCTCGAGTGACTTGACGGCTTCACCGGGCATTTGCAACCGGTTCAGGATGGCTGCACGCGCGCGGTGTGCTTCCGGATCGGAAGGACTGAGTTGGACGGCTTCGTCCGCGAAGGAGACGGAGTTGGAGATCAGTGCATAACGTGTGAGCAATCGTGAAAATCCAAAACGGGCGGAGGCTTGAATAAGAAACAAGCACAACCCAATTGCAAGAAGTGTGAGCGATGTACGAATCATTTGTAGGGGCGGCGCTCCGTGGCCGCCCGTGGTTGGCTATATTCGGCGACGGGCG
>DATENQ010000461.1:0-4892 GCA_035275005.1 Pyrinomonadaceae bacterium
GCGTTGCTCGAAGCGATGGCTGAGCGGCACGTAACGGTCGAAGGATTGACACACAACCTGCCCGCTCCGTTCATCGTACTGGCGACACAGAACCCCATCGAACATCACGGTACATACCCGCTGCCGGAGTCACAACTCGACCGGTTCATGCTGCGATTGCGCATCGGTTATCCCGCGCCTGCTGACGAGCAACGAATCCTGCGAGATCGCGAGTATGCGGATCCGCTCGACGATCTCGAGCCGGTGATGAGCGCGCCTGAAGTTGTCGAGTTGCAGCAGGCTGTTGCTACTGTCTCGGTAGACGATGCCCTGGTTCAATACCTGATGCGCATTGTCGCGGCAACGCGTGATTCGGAGATGCTCGATCTCGGTGTGAGCCCGAGAGGAACGCTGGCGCTCTTCCGCGCCGCACAGGCACTCGCGCTCGGCGAGGATCGAAACTACTGCATTCCTGACGACATCAAGCGACTGGTGGTGCCTGTCTTTGCGCATCGCATCGTGGTGAGCTCGCGATTCTCATCGTCGCTCCGTCGCAGTGAAGAAGCAGAAGCCGTCCTTAACGAAATTCTGAAAACCGTCAGTGTTCCGCTGTGAAGCCAGAGCCAACGTCTGATCGCGCCGCTTCGGTACCTCCAAAAACATCTATGCTGCGCATCGTGCTGGGAACGTTACTCGTTCTCGCGGGGCTCACCTCTGCGGTCGTCACTGTTCTTGCGCGTCAGCAAAACCAGAATGGACTGGCCGGTGCTGCTGCAATTCTCTCGCTTGTCATCGCGTTGCTGTTGACGATTTTTATCGTTCCACCATTGGCGCGTTCCGCGAGAGTCGAAGTTGCGAACCTGGATTTTCCTATAGAGCCGACGAGCGGTGGTGGCGTGTTTCTCGTAATCATCATCGTGGTCGGATTCGCCGCGTGGAACACGGGGAATAATCTGCTGTTTCTCGTCTTTTCACTGCTTTGTTCGACGTTGTTTGTGGGTTGGGTGGCGGCCCGCACATCGCTGCGCGACCTGACGGTGTCGGCGCGTTTTCCGGATCACATTTTTGCGGCAGAAGCGGCGCCGGTGATCGTGACCTTGCGCAACAACAAGCGTGTGTTGCCGTCGTTTTCGATCCTGGTGGAGGCGCGTGGTCCTGGTAATGAGAGTAATGAGAATCCGAAACGCCGGCGCCGGCACCTCAAGCGTTTGCTCGCTTACTTTAGTTACGTGCCGCATCATGCGGCGGCGGAGCAGAGGGTTGAGCAGCTTTTTCCGAAGCGCGGGCATGTGCTGATCGATGGGTTTGAACTATCGACACGTTTCCCGTTTGGTTTCTTTCGCCGGCGACGCCGGCTGCGAGCGCGGAACGTCGACATCATTGTCTATCCAAAGCCGGAAGTGATTAGCGACGAGTTGCACTTGCTGCCGATGTATGCGGGGCGCATGCCTGCAATGCGACGCGGCGCGGGACACGATCTGTTTTCGATGCGCGACTATCAACCGCAGGACGATTTGCGGCATATCGATTGGAAGGCGACGGCGCGATCGCGCCGGCTGACGGTGCGAGAGTTTACTTCCGAGGACGAGAGACGCATCACGATCGTGCTCGATACTCGTTTGCCGCGTAATGTGGCGGGTGATTTGTCGGATCGGTTTGAACGTGGGGTGGTCCAGGCGGCGTCGTTGATCAAGCACTTTATCGATGAGCGAGCGGAAGTGAGGCTGGCGTTGGGCGATGATGTTGGGCCGTTTGGCTCGGGAACCGATCAGCTTTATCGCTGTCTGCGGCGACTCGCGCTGGTGACTCCGGCGGATGAGGATGGCGTTGAGATTAACGCGACTTCCAACGTGGTGGAGCACGACTACGCGATCCTGTTGACCGCGGCGGCGCCCGGATCGATACCCGCGAACATCTGGCGCACGAGCCACGTGATCTACTTGTAAGCCGAAAAAATTTCTCGCAAAGCCGCAAAGGAGCGCAAAGAAGGCGCCAGGAAATCTTTGCGTCCTTCTTTGCTCCCTTTGCGGCTTTGCGTGAGAAATCATTTCTGAATGCAGAACGTGACGGAACCTTCAAAACCTTCCTATTCATCTTCAACGATCTTTTTGATCGGTCTTTGCTTTGTTTTTTCAGGCGCGACCGGGCTGATTTATGAGGTGTTGTGGGCGCGAATGTTGGGGTTGGTTTTTGGCGCCACGACCCTCGCCATAAGCACCGTGCTGGCTGCATTCATGGGTGGGTTGGCCGTAGGAAGCGCACTTGCCGGCAAACTGGCGCCTCGCATTAAAAAGCCGCTCAGCACCTATGGCTGGATGGAAATCGGTATCGCGATCTATGCGCTGCTCGTGCCATTTTTATTTCGCTGGATTGATCATGTCTACGTGTTGATCTGGCAGCAGCTTCAGCCGGGTTACTTTGCGTTCAGCTTCTGGCGGTTCTTGTTATCAGGGCTGGTGTTGCTTGTGCCAACCACTATGATGGGAGCGACATTGCCGGTGCTCTCGGCTGCATTAGTCCGCTCCTCAGGAAGAGACTCAAATTCTGTTGCGAGGCTTTACGCGTGTAATCTCGCCGGCGCGATTCTGGGCACTCTCGCCGCGGGCTTTGTGTTGCTGCCTGCCCTTGGCGTTCGCACCACGATTGCAGTCGCTGCGACGATCAATGTTGTCGTTGGTGTGATCGCCATCGTTTTGCAGCGCCGGACACAAGACACTTCAGTTAGCGAGGGCTCTGTTGAAGTCGAAGATCCGAGCGCTAAGGTTGATAACGGCGCGTTCTGGGCATTTGCAGCCTTAGCTTCCGGGTTTGTCACGATCAGCACGCAGATTTCCTGGACGCGCGTCCTCACGATGATCATCGGCTCGAGCACTTACGCTTTCAGCATCGTGGTGGCGTTGTTTCTGATTGGACTTGCTGGCGCGGCGTGGTTCGTGGCGCGAAAGGATCGTTCTCACAACTTGCGCTCCATTATCTTGATAGTGGAAGTGCTTACCGCAATCTGCTTGCTGCTCAGTCTGTTTGTGCTGAACAAGATTCCTGCACTGCTCATCAATCTCGGGCTGCGCTTCCAGACCTCTTCATGGACCGGTTTGCTATCACTGCAAATACTTTCTGCCACCCTGCTGATCCTTGTGCCCGCGTTGTTGATGGGCATGGTGATGCCGCTGGTGCTTGTTTGGGCCGGCCGCGAGCAAACGAAAGCAGTAGCGCTGGTGGGACGCAGTTACGCAATCAACACCATGGGCGCGATCGCCGGAGCGTTTATTACCGGTTTCATCTTGATCCCAAAGACCAGTACGCGGTTCACGCTGTTATTGGCGGCGACACTTTGTCTGATAGTGGCGGGTGTTGCTTATCGACCGGCCCAAACAACGCGCGACCCGGCATTGAAACGAAGCCTCGCAATCGGCCTAACGCCGGTTCTCGCCCTTCTGCTCTTTATCATCGCGCCGCCGATGAATCTCGCCGATCTCTCGATTGGCGCTTATGACAGCCTCGTGCGAGTGCTGGCCCAAACGCGTGAGGGAGCTAATAATCAGAGCGATCAGGGACAAGGCTCTCACGAATTGTTGATGTACCAGGAGGGCCCGACCGCGACTGTCTCTGTGCGTCGCGATCAGAACACTGTTTCGATGGCTATCAACGGGCGCACGAACGCGTCTGACAGTATTTACGACATGCCGACGCAGGTAATGTTGGGCCAACTGCCGCTGCTGGTGGCGCCGAAGATCGACACGGGTCTTATCATCGGTTATGCCACCGGCATCACCGTAGGCGCGATGTTGCAATCGCCGGTTCAGTCAGTGACGTGTGTCGAGCTCGAACCAGGGACAATCGCCGGCTCGAGCTTTTTCAATCACATCAACAATCGACCACTCGACGATCCGCGCACGAATCTGATCATTGACGATGCGCGAACGTTTCTACGCGTGACACCAAACCGCTATGACATGATCGTGAGTGAGCCGAGCCATCCCTGGGTGCCCGGAGTTGCGAACCTGTTTACGCAGGAGTTTTTTGAGCTCGGGCGCGCGCGTCTGAACGATGAGGGGATATGGGTGCAGTGGGTGCAGATCTATCAGTTGTCGACGGAGAGTTTGCGATCGGTATTGGCGACTTATCACAAAGTGTTCCCGCACGTGCTGGTATTTCGTGTAGGTGGTTTGAATAAAGGTAAGGACCTGCTACTGATCGGAAGCAACCGGCCGCTGAATCTCGATCGCCTCAGCGAGCGGCTCGCGGATCAACGCATGAGCGCCGAACTGGCGCGAGTTAATTTAACGACCGAGGCGGACATTCGCGGTTGGTTTGTTTGTGACGAGACGAAACTAGGCCCGGCTGTCGCGGGCGCGAAGATCAATACTGACGACAACATGCACATCGAGATGACGGTCCCGCGTGAAGCTTTTCAGCCGTTGATGCAGAGTAACGCGGAGTGGGTGCAGGCCCTCGCGAGGTAAATCGATTTTCACGCAAAGACGCAAAGTTAGCAAAGGAGTTTTCTTTGCATCTTTGCGCCTTTGCGTGAAAAAACTCTTATCTCACCAACGATTCGGCGGCGGCTTCCCCACTGCGAATGCAGTCTGGAATACCGGCGCCGTGATAAGAGTTACCGGCAAGCGCTAGCCCCGGAAACTTCCTGACTTCGTTTTCGATCTCCACGATCCGATCGAGATGACCAACTTCGTACTGCGGCATCGAACGCTCCCATTTTGCAGTTTCAACGAATAACGGCGCTTCATTAATGCCTAACAACTCACGCAGATCCGCTTCAACGCGAGCAGCCAGCTCCGATTCATCCAGCGCGAATATTTCAGGTTGCAACGCGCCGCCCGCAAACGCTCGCAACAGCACGTGTCCGTCAGGCACGCGTCCGGAGAACTTCACGCTGCTGAACGTGCACGCAATCA
>DATENQ010000462.1:0-3833 GCA_035275005.1 Pyrinomonadaceae bacterium
GGGAGACTTTCTCGATTTGCGCGAAGGTCAGGTCGCCGGGTTGGTTCAATTCGGCGTGGTAGAAGCACGTCTGACAGAAAGCGTTGCAGCGCGACGTGACGAACAGAATCACCGTGCCGAGTCGCTTTTCGCGTTTCGACGATCGCAACAACTGCACGAACTGTACGGCTTTGTTGGTCATTGAGGCTTGCGAGAGATAATGACAGCTTCCCCCGGTGATTTCAATTCATAGGTAATGCCGCGCCACTCGATGCGCCGCGAAAAACCAGCGACGATACAATTGTAAAGATAGAGTAAAGACGCGAACGGCCAGAGGACGATGTGTGCGACGAGATCGCGATGTGACGTTCTAAGAACAGTGGAAACCGCACGGAAGCGGATGAAAGACTTGGCAGCGCCGAGCGCAAAGATGATTAACGTAAAAATATAAGTCGCGGATGAGCGCGGATGAGCGCCGATCAGAATGAGGCCGCCAAAAAAGGCAAGAACAAAGAGCGCCGAGCCGATGAGCAACGGAAGCCAGAGATGTGGTGCGTAGACGCGAGTGATCTTGATCTGTCGTGTGGTGAACTCAAACAATTCGCGCCAGCCGCAGTCGCCAACCGAAGCGACTAGACAGTTTGGCGTGAAGTGAATCGGAAGCTTTGCTTCTTTGAGAACATGCGTGATCGTGAAGTCGTCGGAGACGGTGCCGCGCCAGCGATCGCTCACGTTAAGCTGCTCGAAAGTGCTGCGGCGTATCGCAGTTGAGCCGCCCCAACAAAAGTTCTTCGCCGTATCAGCGCCCAGTGCGGAAGTGATCGAAGCATTCCAAACGCCGCGCAGCCGCGAAGCTATCCCGCCTTTTTCCGGAATGAACCAGCGATAACCACTCGAAGCACCGAGCGTCTCATCCGCAAGCGGCGCGACCAGTTGCTTGAGCCAGTGTTTACCCGGTCGGGCATCGGTATCAACGAAGACCAGTACTTCCGATTTAGGATCGATCTCGTTGACAGCCATTCGCAGGTTGTGGACCTTCTGCCCGCTGTCTGTCGCCGGACCAGCGATAATCGTTCTGCCAATCTGTGAAGATCCGTGGCTAACTAACCTGGCAGCCGGATCGTCCGCGTCATCAAAAACAAACAGAACCTCGTAGCGCGGATAATCCTGTTCGAGCAGCGGACGGAGGTTGTCAGCCAGCCCGGGCTCAAGTCCACGGCACGGTGCAATCACCGACACAAACGGCTGAAAGTCCTGCCACGCACGGCTCGTCTCGCGCCGCACGTAAGCAGCGAAACGAAATCCGCCCATTAAAGATTTGAACCCGATCCAGCAGGCGACGAGCGCGAGGAAGTAGTAGACCACCATCACTTCGGTGGTATCAGTGTTTGCGCGAGCTCAATGAAGGGCTGTGGATAGATGCCGACCACGATGATTCCGATCACCGAGACAACCAGCACCACTTGCAGCGCGGGTGAGAGTGCCAGCGGCTTGTTGTCGGCGATGCGGTCGCCGAGATACATCACCTTGATAAAACGCACGTAGTAATAGAAGGAGACGACTGTATTGAGAATGGCCCAGGTAGCCAGCCAGTAATACCAACTCTTGCGGTCGGCTGTGCCGCGCTGGATCAGGCCGCCAAAAAGGAAATACTTTCCGATGAATCCTCCGGTCATGGGCAAGCCGCCGAGTGACAGCATAAAGATCGCCATCATCGCGGCCATAAATGGTTCCTTTTGGGCGAGGCCGGTCAGGTCGTCGACGTTGTCGCCGATGATGCCGCGGCGTCGCAAACTAATGATGACGCCGAAAGCGCCCATGTTCATCAGAGTGTAGACAAACAAATAAACGATCAGGCCGATGTCGCCGTAGAGATTGCCGGCAACGAGCGCAAGCAGCAGATACCCGGCATTCGAGATCGAAGAATACGCGAGCAGCCGTTTCGAGTTTTCCTGAGTAACGGCGGCCCAGTTACCGACCATGATCGTAATCGCGGCTACCAAACCGAGTAGCGGCGCCCAGTCAGCACGCATCGGCCCGAGCGCTTCGCTGAAGATACGCGCATACAACGCGAAGCTCGCGGCCTTGGAGCCGGTGGAAAGAAACGCCGTGACGGAAGTGGGCGCGCCTTCGTAAACGTCCGGCGCCCACATATGAAACGGCACTGCCGCAACTTTGAAGAAGAGACCGGCGCTGAGTGCGATCATGCCGAACAGCAACAACGGCCGCAGGCTTCCCTTCGCTTCCCCCGCTGCAATAGCGCTCTGAATTTGAGGCACCAGTTGCGAGAAGCTGTTTGCGATTTCGCCGATGTTTGTCGAGCCCGCGACGCCGTAAATCAACGACATGCCGTAAAGCAGCACGCCCGACGAAAACGCGCCGAGCAAAAAGTATTTCATCGCGGCTTCGTTCGACTTCTTCTGGCGTTTTGTAAACGCAACCAGCACGTAGAACGTGAGTGCCATCAGCTCGAGACTGATGTAAAGCGAGATCAGATCGTAGCCACAGGCGATGAACATCATGCCGACAGTGGCGAAGAGGATCAGTGCGTAGTATTCGCCGTGCTGTTCACCTTCAATATCGAGAAAGCGAGTCGATATTCCGATCGCGAGGGCGGCGGAGACGAGAAAGATGCCTTTAAATAGGAGAGCGAAGCCGTCGATTCGCACCATGCCGTAGAAACCGGTGAATGGTAGCGAGCCAGCCATGACCCACCACTGCGCCGCGAGTGCGATAAAAGCGAGCGCCACGCTGACGAGTGCGAAGTACGCAGTGAGCTTGCTCTTGCGGTAAGGCAGTATCACTTCCATTACCAGCGCCACGCACGCGCAAACAGTCAGTATCAACTCGGGCACGATCAATTGCAGATCCGCGGCGCTAATTATCGAGGTCGTGTTGGCTTGCAAGAGGAGCATTTGCTTATTTTGTTTTGTGCTTTTTGTGCCTTTTTGTGGCTATCTCTCTGCTGTTTCAGTTTGCGGCGGTGGCGGGACTGTTCCCGGAATCTGGTAATCGGGTCGCACCGCTCTCACCACTGCATTCACCGGCTGTTGTATGTATTCCAAAAACGGCTTCGGATAGACGCCAATCCACAGCGCGAGAATCATCAGCGGCGTCATGTAAACCCACTCGCGCCTGTTCAGATCCGGCAAGCGCTCGTTCTTCGGATTATCGATCGTGCCGAAAAACATTCGCTGGTACAGCCACAAAAAGTAACCAGCGTTGAGAATGATCCCCAGCGCCGCCCACGCAGCCCACCAGGGATTCGCTTCAAACGCTCCGCGCAGCGCCAAAAACTCCGAGATGAACACCGCCAGCAACGGCAGTCCAATCGCGGTCATTACCATGCCGAGAAAGATCGCCGCATAACCCGGCATCACGTGCGACAGTCCGCCAAACTCTGAGACGTTGCGCGTATGTCGTCGCTCGTAAATGATTCCGACGAGCAGGAAGAGCGCGCCGGAGTAGATGCCGTGATTCACCATCTGCATTACGCCGCCGTTCACGCCGTTCGGATTGAGCGAAAACAGTCCGAGCATCACCATTCCCATCGACGACACTGACGAGTAAGCAACGAGCTTCTTCACGTCGCCGTCTTTTTTGACGACGAAGTACATCGCCGCCAGCGCGCCATAGATGATGCTGACAATCGCAAGAAAGACGATAACGCTGCGCACGCCGAAAGTGCCGAAGCTGCTCTGGTCTTTCGAAGCCCATGGAAACATCGGCAGGTTAAAGCGATAGAAACCGTAAGTTCCGAGTTTTAGCAGGATGCCGGCAAGAATCACCGAGCCGGCCGTGGGCGCTTCGACGTGAGCGTCGGGCAGCCACGTGTGAAACGGAAACATCGGCAC
>DATENQ010000463.1:0-4817 GCA_035275005.1 Pyrinomonadaceae bacterium
CGTCTCGATGGACCTGCACTTCTCCGTCAACGGCGGCGAAGAAAAGAAGGTCAACCTCCAGCAGCTGAGTCGTGAGTCCGCAAGATCTTTAACGGGCGCGTACACGTTCTTTCTCGAGGAATACAATCTCAAGCCCGGCGACTTCATCTCGTATTTTGCGAAGGCGCGCGATGCGAGTAACGAATCGACCAGCGACATCTACTTCATCGAAGTGAAGCCTTACGAGATGGAGTACAAGCAGTCGCAACAGGGGGGGGGCGGTGGCCAGGGTGGCGAGCAGGAACAGAACGCCTTATCACGTCGACAAAAGGATCTGATCGCGGCTACGCACCGGCTCATTCGCGAAGGTGAAAAGTACACGGATCAGGAACGCAAGGACGGTTACGAAGCGGTCGCCGCGGGTCAGGAGAAGTTGCGTACTGACACGCTCGAGTTTCTCGATCGCATGGGCCGCCGGCTCGGCGAGGTTGATGAAAGTCAAAAGCAAGTGGTCGAGATGGCCGAGCATCTGAAGCAGGCGGCGAAAGAGATGGAAGGCGCGCCGCCGCCGCTGCGCAAAGAAGCCGGCAAAGACGCGTTGCCACCGGAGCAACGCGCATTGCAACGGCTGCTCGCGGCCGACGCGATCTTTCGCGAAGTCCAGGTCGCGTTTGGCAATCAGAGCAATGGCGGTGGTCAGGGCGGCGAACGAGAGCAACAGGAACTGGCCGGCTTGTTCGAGCTCGAGCTCGATAAGATGAAGAACCAGTACGAGACCGTGCAACGCGCACAACAGCAGCAGGCCGAGCAACAGAAGAGTGAAGCCGAACGACGCCTGGAAGAACTGGCGCGCCGCCAACAACAAGCACTCGAAGAACAGCGACGACGCCAGCAGCAGGGGGCCGCTAACGGATCGAGCAGTAATCAACGCCAGCAGCAGGAACTGATTGAAGAGACGCGCAAAGCCGCGCGCGAGTTGGAACGTCTCTCCCGCGAGCGCCGTGACGCGCAGATGCAGGAGTTGAGCCACCAGCTCAATCAAACAGCCGACGAAATGCAGAAGGCGCAGGCATCGGCGCGCAACAATTCCGGCGAGTCGGTCTCGCAAAACGAGCGAGCACTGGAGCGACTGCAACAGGCGCAGCAACGTCTACAGCAGATGAACGGCGCGAGCGGCCAGCGCGGTGGGCAATCGGGATCGGCAGGACGCCAGCAACAGATCTCGGATCTGCGCCAACGGGCAGCACAGGCAGCTTCGCGACAACGCGAGATCGCGAAAGACATGGAGAACCTCTCGCGTCGCGGCGGTCAGAGCGCGCAGGATGAAAACTCGAAGAAGACACGCGAACAACTAGCGGAACGGAAAGACACGCTGGCTGACACCGTCAACAATCTGCAGCAGGACATCGAACAGTCTGCGCGTGCGATGAGCGGTGGCAGCCAGGGCCAGCAGCGCGCGGCGCGGCAACTGAAAGACGCGGCAGATTCGCTGGCGCGCGATCGTGTCGCGGATCGCATTCGTGAAGGCAAGCAATCGTTGAATGCCAATCAGCAGCAAGGCCAACAGCAGGGTCAGCAGCAAGGCGCAGGTCGCAACGATGAGCGCGCAATCGAGCGCAGTCTCAACAACGTTTCCGAACGTCTGCAAGCGGCTGAGCAGAGTGCGCGTGGCGCGAATGGCTCGACTGCGGAGGAGAACCTCGATCGCACACGTCAACTGGCTGATAACCTTGATTCGCTGCGCCGGCGCCTGGATGAAAGATCGTCCGGCCGCAACGGGCAACAGGGACAGAACCAGGGGCAACAGCAACAGCAGCAGAGTCAACAAGGTCAGCGAAGCCAACAGCAAGGACAGCAACAGGGGCAGCAGCAAGGACAGCAAGGCCAGGAGGGCCGGCAGGGACAATCAGGTCAATCAGCACAGCAAGGCTCCCAAAACAACGGTCAACAACAAGGTGGCCAGCAGGCAGGCGGCTCGCAAAACGGCGGCCAGTCGCAAGGCAACCGAGATCGTGGGGGCGTCGATCGTTCAGGACAAATGGGTGGCGACTGGGGCGACAGCCGCCAGCTTCCCGCCGAGATCCGCGAGCGACTAAATGAAGCGCAGGAGCTGCGACGTGAGTGGGGCGCGACTGGGTTGGGCGCCGGACGGCTCGACGAAGTCATCGAAGAGCTGAAGAAACTCGCTGACGGCAGAATGGAAGGCGACGCAGCAACCGCCGCACTACTCAAAGCAGACGTAGTTGAACCGTTGCGCCAACTCGAACTGGACTTGAGCCGTCAACTACAACAGCAAAGCGGTCGCACGAATCTGCGCCTGCGTGACGAAGGCGCCGCGCCCGAGAAGTATCGCCGCGCCGTTGAAGAGTATTACCGGAAGTTATCGGGAGGACGTCAGCGGCAATGAGCCACAAAAAGGCACAAAATAAAAATGTACAAAGGAAGCTTTGTTTTCTTTTGTGCTTTTTGTGCCTCTTTGTGGCTTTACTGATTCCGACCGTTGCGCAGCGGCCGTTCGATGAGTTTGGCAACTTCCGTCAGCGCCGTCGTCCCACGTCTGACTCAACATCCGGCGCCTCGTTTGGAGAGTTCACCTTCGTCCGCACGATCTATCAATCGCCGATGCGTGGCTACGGACGTCGCGGGTACGGCTACGGCGGCGGCACTTGGACCACCGACTACCCCGAGGCGGACAACAACTTCATCGTCGGCCTGCGCGAATGGGCCGGCACCAATTTGAAGATTGCGCCGCGTCCCGAAGCGCTCGAGATCCTCGACGATCGTATCTTCGACTATCCGATCATCTACGCCGTCGAGCCGGGCTTCATGGAGTTGTCGCCCGAACAAGCCGCGCGGCTGCGTGAGTATCTCATGCGCGGCGGCTTCATCTTTCTCGACGATTTCTGGGGCGAGTACGAGTGGGACAATGTTCAGGAACAGTTTCGCAAGATCGTGCCGGAGTATGAGATCAAGGACCTGCCTCTGAGCCATCCGATCTTTCACTCTTATCTCGACGTGGAAGAAGTGGTCCAGGTGCCGAATATCTACAATGCTCAGCGCGGCGTCACTTCCGAGAAGGGCGGCATCGTCCCGCATTACATGGGCGTTGAAAACAAGAACGGCCGCCTGGTCGCGTTCATTGCGCGGAACTGCGACCTCGGCGACGCCTGGGAATGGATCAACGATCCCTCTTACCCGGTGAAGTACGGATTACCTGCGTACAAGGTCGGGATCAACGTAGTGATCTACGCGATGAGCCACTGATTTACCCGGATTATTTGCGGATTTTCTTTTTCTTCTTTTTTTTCACATGTGAATTCATCTGCCCGCGCAGCAACGCTGTCTGGGCCAGGATCACTTCGTCCATCGATTCCGCTCTTTCCGTTGTCATCCACTGGGCCAACGACGCCACAAGCAGTTCCTTCAAATACGCAAACGAGAAATCGTGAGTCTCGCGCACCACTGCCGCGGTTCCGCGCTGCGTTACGCGCAACTCCGGCTGTAACTCTTCGTTCCACTTTTCGATGTACGCCAGACGCTCCGCTTCAGCCGGCAACTGGAAATAGTACTTCCGATCGAAACGGCTCGGGCGATCGAGAATCGACGAGTCGAGCTTTTCCGGGTGGTTGGTAGTCGCAAGCACTACCACGCCCGTGTTTGAGTGAAAACCGTCGAGCTCGTTGAGAAAGAAGGATCGATTTTTGTTATCGATCATCGAATCGAGATCCTCCAGCACAACGACGCAAGGCGGCTTCATGCGCGCGCGTTGGAAAACTTCCGCCATGTTCTCCTGTTCCGTGCCGTACTCCGCTTTGAAGGTGCGCACGTAGAGGCATGGCGTGCCGAGCTTATTTATCAGCGCTTTCAGCGTGTGGGTCTTTCCGTTTCCGGGTGGACCAATGAATATGGCGCCGCGCTTCCACGGAATTTTGTATTGCTCGTAGAGCTCGCGCGAGTTGAAGAACTGCTGAAAGTCACTCTCGATCTGCTGCTTTAGCGACGCCGGCAGGATGAGGTTGTCGAAAGTCGCGTTCTTGATCGACTCGAAGAGTTGTTTGTCTTTCTCGAAGTAACCGTCCTGGTAGACCAGGATTTCTCCACGCACTTCGCACGACCACTCGCAAACTGCGTCGAAGAATTCTTCCGCAACTTTTCTATCGTCGCCGACGATCCATTGGTGACGGCGGCGGCAGTTGCCTTCCGTCCACGTTACGAGGACGACGTCGAGTAGCTGCCCTTTCCAGAGAACGTTGAGCCAGGAGTTTTCAATCTGCGGTTTCAGCTTTTCTCCGACACCCATCCACCTCGTTTTGACATGGTGAAAGATAGACTTCTCCTCCATCACCGAGCAGCGATCGGCGCGCGCGAAGGCCTCGAGGTCAAAGTCCCAGGTTTGCCCTTCGAGAATTGTTTTTCCGGGGTGTAGCTCCGCCAGTTCCCGCCCGACGTGATACGAGATGTAGTCGTTGGGTTTGAAGAGCGCGTCACGAACAAAATTTTCTATAGTCATAGCTTTAAACACACGTAGAGATAATGTCAGTTCGATTTGAGTCGACACGACAACACGAAGGTCCTTCGGACTCTCGGTTAGACCTGAATACACTTGGAGGTCACGACCGGGATGGTCGCGAAAGGATTACGAGAAGCTGTAACAGATGCGAAGCATAGCTTTGATCCTACTTCCTTGAAGCGGAATCGGAGAAAGTACCGCAGGTAGGAATTACAGTCAACAAAAAAGTTCGGATACAGGAATAGAACAAGCCCGTGTAGATAGAACAAGTCAGGAAGAGGGGCTTGCCCCCGCCCTTCCAACAGCGGGGGCAAGCCCCTCTTCCTGA